>NZ_VFTI01000009.1:0-199437 GCF_006439515.1 Mesorhizobium sp. B3-2-1
CGGTCCTCCCGGCGGACAAGAAAACTGTCACCCATGCTATCGGTCCATTCTGTTACCTATCTATCCGGTTCGGACAAAGCGTCTTTCTCCCCGTCCTGCACGGGGAGAAATGCCCGGCAGGACAATGAGGGGCGGCGCGACGCTTGTCATTTGCATGAGTATCGGAAAACGTGCAGACATGCCGCCGACACGGGCGGAGCGGGTGCCGGGGGAGTCATTATGGCGGTAGAGACAATGCAGCGGGCGTCCGGGCGCGGCATCTGGGGGTGGATGTTCTTCGACTGGGCGGCGCAGCCGTTCTTCACGGTCGTCACCACCTTCATTTTCGGCCCTTATTTCGTTTCGCGCATGGCGGGCGACCCGACCACCGGCCAGGCCGTCTGGGGCTATGGCATCGCCGCCGCCGGGCTGGTTATCGCCGTACTGTCGCCGATCCTCGGTTCGATCGCCGACCAGACCGGACCGCGCAAGCCGTGGATCGCCTTCTTCGCGGCGATCAAGGTCACCAGTCTCACCTTGCTCTGGTTCGCCGCGCCAGGTTCCAACCTGTTCCTGATCGTGGCGCTGTTCTCGCTGGCGTCGGTGGCGGCGGAATTCTCCACCGTCTTCAACGATTCCATGATGCCGCGCCTAGTGCCGAAGAGCGAGATCGGCCGCATCTCCAACATGGCCTGGGGCCTCGGTTATCTCGGCGGCATGATCGCACTGATCTTCGTCGTCACTTGCCTCGCCGGCTCGCCGGAGACCGGTAAGACGATCATCGGCATCACCCCGCTGTTCGGTCTTGACCCGCAGTTGGGCGAGGATGCCCGCGCCACCGGGCCGCTGTCGGCCGGCTGGTATTTCCTGTTCATCCTGCCGATGTTCTTCTTCACGCCCGACGCCATCAAGGGCATCCCGATCGGGCCGGCGGTGCGCGAAGGCCTGTCGGAGCTGAAATCGACGCTGGCCGAGGTGCGCAAGCGTGGCGGCATCTTCCGCTTCCTCGTCGCCCGCATGATCTACCAGGATGGCGTCAATGCGCTGCTGGCGCTGGGCGGCACCTTCGCGGCCGGCATGTTCCACTGGTCGATCACCGAAATCGGCATGTTCGGCATCATCCTCAACATCGTCGCCATCTTCGGCTGCTGGATCGCGGCGCGGCTCGACACCGCGCTCGGCTCCAAGGCGGTGGTGATGATTTCGCTGGTCATGCTGTCGATCGCCACCATCGGCATCATATCGACCGGGCCCGGCTTCACGCTGCTCGGCCTGATCCAGCTTTCCACCACCGATTTCGGGGGCCTGTTCGGCACGGCGGCTGAGAAGGCCTACATCATGTATGGCCTGCTGATCGGCCTGGCTTTCGGGCCGGTGCAGGCGTCGTCGCGCTCCTACATGGCGCGCAGCGTGACCGCGGCCGAATCCGGCCGCTATTTCGGCATCTATGCGCTGGCCGGGCGGGCAACCAGTTTCCTGGCGCCGTTCATGGTGGCGACGATCACCGCCACCAGCGGCTCGGCCCGGCTTGGCATGGCGGCCATCATCCTATTCCTGGCGGTCGGCATGGCGATCCTGGTTCGCACACCCTATCCGGCGGATCGGCCGGTTGAGTAGCAGCGCCGCTTCCTTCTTCCACAAGAGGAGAAGGAAGTCGCGCTCAATGCCGAAAATGGCGCACGCCTGTGAACACCATGGCGATGCCGTGTTCGTCGGCGGCGGCGATGACGTCGTCGTCGCGCATCGAGCCGCCCGGCTGGATCACGGCGGTGGCACCGGCCTCGATGGCCGACAGCAGGCCGTCGGCGAAGGGGAAGAAGGCGTCCGAAGCGACGACCGAGCCCTTGGTCAACGGCTCCGCCATGCCCGCCGTCTCCGCCGCGTCGACGGCCTTGCGCGCGGCGATGCGTGAGGAATCGACCCGGCTCATCTGGCCGGCGCCGATGCCGACGGTGGCGCCGTCCTTGGCATAGACGATGGCGTTCGACTTGACGTGCTTGGCGACGCGGAAGGCGAATTTGAGGTCGGCCATTTCGGCTGGCGTCGGCGCGCGCTTCGTCACCACCTTCAGCTCGAGGTCGTCGACCACGGCATTGTCGCGGCCCTGGACGAGCAAGCCGCCGGAAACCGACTTGACGGTCGTGCCTGCCGTGCGCGGGTCGGGCAGGCCGCTGGTGATCAGCAGGCGCAAATTCTTCTTGGCAGCTATGATTGCCGTGGCCTCGTCGGTGGCGTCGGGAGCGATGATCACCTCGGTGAAGGTTTTCACGATCTCCTCGGCCGCCTCGGCGTCGAGGGTGCGGTTCAAGGCGACGATGCCGCCAAAGGCCGAGACCGGGTCGCAGGCGAGCGCCTTGGCGTAGGCCGCTTTCAGCGACCTACCTTCGGCGACGCCACACGGATTGGCGTGCTTGATGATGGCGACGGCGGCGGAGCGGTTCGGATCGAACTCACCGGCCAGTTCGAAGGCGGCGTCGGTGTCGTTGATGTTGTTGTAGGATAGTTGCTTGCCCTGCAACTGCCGCGCTGTGGCGACGCCCGGCCGCTTGTCGCCATTGACGTAGAAGCCGGCATCCTGATGCGGGTTCTCGCCATAGCGCATGACCTCGGCCAGCCTGCCGCCAAAGGCGCACCAGGTCGGATGCTCGATCTCCAGCGCCTCGGCGAACCAGCCCGAGATCGCCGCATCGTAGGTGGCGGTGCGGGCGAAGGCCTTGGCCGCCAGCTTCTTGCGGAAATCCAGCGACAGCGAGCCGATGTTCATCTCCAGCGCGTTCAACACCGCGGCGTAGTCGCCGGGATCGGTGACGATGGCGACATAGGCATGGTTCTTGGCCGAGGCGCGGATCATCGCCGGGCCGCCAATGTCGATATTCTCGACGATCGCCGCGTAGTCGGCGCCGGAGCGGCGGACCTCCTCGAACGGATAAAGATTGGAGACGACGAGATCGATCGGCTGAATGCCATATTTGCGCATCGCCAATGCATGGTCGGGATCATCGCGCACGCCAAGCAGCGCGCCATGCACGGATGGGTGCAGCGTCTTGACGCGGCCGTCCATGATCTCGGGAAAGCCGGTGAGCTCGGAGACGTCGCGCACCGCCATGCCGGCTTCGGCGATCGCTTTTGCCGTGCCGCCGGTGGAGACGAGCTCGACGCCGGCCGCGGCCAGTGCCCTGGCGAAATCGATCAACCCGGTCTTGTCGAAGACGGAGAGCAAGGCACGGCGAACCGGAACGAGGTCGGGGGCGGGGATGTTCTTGGCAGGAACGGCCATGGGCTGGCGGCCTTTCACGGCTGGAGGGGCAAGCCCGCGCCGTAGCATATGGCATCAGGAAATCAAGCGGCAAGGTCGGCGCTGGAAGCCAGGGTCAGTTGTTTTCGGGATAACCGACGATCTTTGTCCGCGTCAGCTGCCAATGGACTTCGGCAATTTCGGACGCCTTGAAGGCGAGCACGATCTGGCGGCTGCGGCGCGGACCGCCCAGACCGGCGAAATAGATCGATTCCTCAACTTCGGGCGTCACTTCGCCCGAGGTGAACACCCAGGTATCGGCCTGATCGGCGGTCAGTACCAGCCGTTCCTGTTCGTCCTGCAGCAGATTGATGTCAGGATGGACGTGAAAGCGCACGGTGATGAAATCGCGGCCGCTGTTGCGGATCGCTGCGTTGCCGGGCCGCTGGAACCGGTCCCGACCCGCCAGCACATTGCCGTCCGCGGAGAGTTTCAGCTCACGCTCATGCAGGAAGCCGAAACGCTGGAGATAGCCGTCATGACGGGCGATGAAGCCGTGGACGCCCTTCTGGTCGATGCGCTTGCACTGCACTTGCCGCGGGCCGCCGATCAACGGTGAACCCAACTGGTCGTTGACCCGCAGCGCGTGAGTGAAACGCGCCGAAGACGTGTCGTTGATGGTGGCTGTCGAATGCGCGGCGGTGGCGCGAGCCAGCGGCCGGAACTCGGCGGCGCCGTAGGTGTCGATGCCGGCATTGACGATATAGTGCTGGCGTCCCGACGAGAGTTCGAAGGCGAGGCAGCCGGCATGCGCTGCATTGGAGACGTCGACCGGCGGCGGCGGGCCGGTATCGGCGATGACGGTGGTGCCGCCGATCGCCAGCCGCTCATAGCCCGAATGCGGCGCATGCAGCAGCGGCGAGCCGGCGGTGTCGTCATGGCGCAGGATGGTGGCGATGCGGTCATGGATTGTGGCGCCCATGCCGTTGAAACGGGCGAGGCTGCCATCCTGATGGCGGAAGAAGCGCAGCGCCGGCAGCATGCGGTCGATGGCGCCGATCAGCGCCTGCGGCGGCGCTTCGGCCTGGTTGGCATAGGTCTGGCGCAGCGGCAGGAGGTCGGCGAGGATTTCCAGCACCGCCATTGGATTGCGCGAGATATGGCCGCCGTCGGCAAGGATCTGGCGATTGAGTTCCTCTGCGAGGTTGCGGGTAGCGCGGCGCAACGCCGAGGCCGGCGCCGGCAGGGACAGTGCCGCGAAGGCCAGCGCGATGCGGGCGCGCAGCCGGTCCTTGCCGTCGGGCATTTCGCGCGCCATCGACCTGAGATAACGGATCTGCATGGCCAGCGATTTCAGGAAAGCACGGTAGAAGGGGAACTCGGCGCCCTGCAGCACGACGGAAGAATGCTGCAACCAGGCGATGATGCGTTTGGCCGTCGTGCCTGGTTCCCAGGCAATGCCCGAAATATGGTTGCCATGCATGGCGATCCAGTCGGAGACGAGCGCGCGGGCATTTGCCGCGGCGAGCTCCGTGCCGGCGGCACGCATATGGCGCAGCCAGCGAAAGCCATGCAGCGTCTTCTGCCAACCGTGATTGGGGACATTGATCTGGAAAGGGGATTTGCCACCGGTCTCGACCAGATGGCCAGACAGTGGATAACGGCCGTAATAGATCTCGAGCGCGATCTGCGGATCGGCAAGGCGCAGGTCCGGCGGCGCGATCAGGACGCGTTCGGGTGTACGTCCGGAATAGCGCCAACGATAGATCGGGCCGGCACGCAGGCGCCGGCGCGTCTTGCGCCAGAACTCCTTCGCGACCAGCGTCCACAGACGCGTCGTGTTGCTGGCAGCCAGTGCCAAAACCCCTCCTGGTCGTCCTATACCCCAAGCACAAGCTTATATGATTCAAGAACTTATGCGAGGCGAATTCCATAGGACGGAGCGGGGTCCCCTGCTCTTGGACCGGGTGCTTCCAAAAAAAATCTGCAAATCCCAGTGGTTAGGCCGAGGTTCGACGCATGCGTGCGGCGAAGAAGCCGTCCAGACCGGAGCGCTCCGGGGCGCCGAGGTCGAGATCGGCGGGTGTGGTGCGCAGCGTGCCCTGCGACGTGAGGAACGAATCGATGCCGGCGATCTCGCCTTGCCGCAGCGGATCGTCAATGACCGTAGCCGTGTCCTCGAGAAAGGAACGATGCAGTTCCTCGCCTTCGAGCGGGTCGAGCGAACAATTTGAAAAGACGATCCTGCCGCCGGGCCTGACCAGCATAACGGCGCGGGCGAGCAGCCTGCGTTGCAAGTCGGCGAGCTTTTCGACGTCCGCCGCCGTCTTGGTCCATGGCACGTCGGGATGCCGGCGCACCGTACCGGTCGAGGAACATGGCGCGTCGAGCAGCACGGCGTCGAACAGCTCCGCCGGCTCGTATTTGAGCAGGTCGGCCTGGACGATTTCGGCGGGGAGGCCAAGGCGGTCGAGGTTTTGCGCCAGCCGCGCCAAGCGGTTCTTCGAGGTGTCTACCGCGGTGACCTTGGCGCCGGCGAGAATGAGTTGCGCGGTCTTGCCGCCGGGCGCTGCGCAAAGATCGGCGACGCGCAGGCCGGTGACATCGCCGAACAGCCGGGCGGGAAGGCTGGCGGCGGCATCCTGGACCCACCATGCGCCCTCCGCGAAGCCAGGCAATTCGGTGACGGCGCCGGCAAGCTTATCCACCCGAACCGTTCCCATGGGCAGGACGATGCCGCCGAGCTTTTCGGCCCAGAGTTCGGCATCGGCCTTGACCGAGAAATCGACCGGCGCCTCGTGGCGATGGGCGGCCAGGATCTGCCGGGCCTCCTCGGTGCCATAGGCGGCCTTCAGCCGGTCGGAAAACCATTTTGGCGCCTCGTCGGTGGCGGCAAGCGCGGCCGGAAGCTCGGCTTCCTTGGCTCGCGCCAGCGTGCGCAGCACGCCGTTGACCAGGCCGGAAAAACGCTGCGTTCGGGGATCGGACTTGGCGTGGGTCACGGCGAGGTCGACCGCGGCGCTGTCGGGGATGTCGAGGAACAGGATCTGCGCCGCCGCCACATGCAATATGTGCGACAAGGCGGTCGCGTTGGGCGGCAGCGGCTTTTCCAGGCGCCGCGCCAGCAGTCCCGTTATGGTCATGCGGTAGCGCAGCGCGGTGACCAGTATGGCGCGCACCAGGCCGCGGTCGCGCAAATCGAGCGCCCTGTATTGCGGATGGCCGTTCTCGTGGTCGGTCAGGCCGTCAAGCGGCGTGCGTGCATCGATGACGGCTGCCAGCAGCCGCGCCGCCGCCTTGCGCGCGGCAAGGCCGGCAACGAACTCGCCGCCGGCATCGTGGTCCTGATCGCCTGAAACCGTGCGCCGAGGTGCTCTGCCCGCCACGCTCACGACCACCGGCCTTTGGGCCCGGTCGGGTTGCGACCCCATGGATTGGGCTTCGGGCTGGCCGGTTCGGCCGTCTGTTCCGGTTCGGCCGGCTTGCCCCACGGTCCGGCCGATTGCGGCTCGTCCGCCTGCGGTGGTGTCGGTGCCTGGCGCTGCGTGGCCCGCGATGCACCGTCGCCCATTTGCCGCGCCATCGCCTGCAGGGCGGCGATGCGGTTGTCGGTGCTCGGATGGGTGGAGAACAGACTGTCCATGCGCTCGCCATGCAGGGGGTTGATGATGAAGAGATGCGCTATCGCGGGATTGCGCTCGGCATCGAGGTTGGGAATGCGTTCGGCTCCGCGGGCGATCTTGTCAAGCGCGGAGGCCAGCCATAGCGGGTGTCCACAGATTTCGGCGCCACGCCGGTCAGCCTCATATTCGCGGGTGCGGCTGACCGCCATCTGCACGATCATGGCCGCGAAGGGCGCCACGATCATCGCCGCCAGCACGCCGACAAAGCCGAACGGGTTGTTGTCGCGGTTGCCGCCGAGGAAAAAGGCGAAATTGCCGAGCATCGAGATGGCACCGGCAAAGGTGGCGACGACGGTCATGGTCAGCGTGTCGCGGTGCTGGACGTGGGCGAGCTCATGCGCCATTACGGCGGCGACCTCTTCATGGGTCAGCCGCTGCAGCAGGCCGGTGGAGGCGGCGACCGCCGCGTTCTGCGGGTTGGGGCCGGTGGCGAAGGCATTCGGCTGCGGATTGTCGATCAGATAGGTTTTCGGCATCGGCAGGCCGGCCTGCTTGGCCAGTGCCTGGACGATGGCGTAATATTCGGGCGCGTTCTTCTCGTCGACCTCGACGGCGTGGTTCATCGACAGCACCATCTTGTCGGCGTTCCAATAGCTGAACAAATTGGTGCCGGCGGCGATCACCAACGCGATCATCATGCCGCCTGAACCGCCGATCAAAAAGCCGACGCCCATGAACAGCGCAGTCATGGTGGCGAGAAGCATGGCGGTGCGAATGGTGTTCATCGTCTGCTCCTGTCCGGATGGCGGTGAAAAAGGGTCGATCCTCGTGAGGTCATCGCTATATGATGGGAAACACCTGCTCCTGTTTCAATCCGCTCGAGATATCGCATGAACGACGAAACCAGTAAAACGCCGGCCGGCCCCGATGACGGCACGGCGCCAAAAGAGCTGACGCCCGCCGCCCGCCGCGCGCTGCAGGAAGCAGAGGCAAGGCGGCAAGATTATGCCCGGAAGGAAGCCGCGCTGCCCCGCGAGATCGGCGGCCGTGGGGGCAAGGAACCCGGCCGCTATGGCGACTGGGAAGTGAAGGGCCTGACAAGCGACTTTTAGAACGCTTCAGGTTTCTTGAAGCCAACCCTCCTTTAACAGTCTTCCAGCCGCTTGTTTGCCGTTACTCTGTGGGGCGGTCTGGCGCGTTCTTGACCGGGAACAGTTGCAATACACGCCGGCAGCCAGCGAGAGTCACGACCAGACAGCTTTGGTCAACCGTAAAGACAAAATGATGTGACTGGAAAAGGTGATCGGGCGTGATATCGACGATGACCTCGATCTGCCCCAATAAGCCGCAGGTTACCTTCGCACGGAGCGCGGGCTCGATGCACTTTAGCTCAGCGCTCCCACGTAAGTCCCGGTAAAGCGTCGCCAGTTGGTCGTGAAAAACTCCAAGTTCGTCGCTGCGGACATATGGTCCCTGTACTTCAATCCGGGCTCCGGAGGCATCCACGCGTGCCAGGATGTTAATCCAGTTGCCGTCCCAATAATCGTCGCTGTCTGGGAACTCACGCGACATGGCCCAAAGTGAAAGACCGGCTAGTAGGATGTCCGGTTCGTCAGCTTTAGGAGGCCGTTTATCCATATCGGTTCTTCAAGCAGCGTTGCGCTGCGGCTCGAGCGCAACCCAGCCGCGTTCGTCGACGGTGATGTCGATCTCATCATAACCGGCGATCGCGGCATGCTGTGTTGCCAGGGGATGCTGGTGCGTGGCGTTGATCACCATGACCGACGCGCCCGCCGCCTCCGCCGCCGCAATGCCGGCCGGGGCATCCTCGAACACCAGACAATCGCGTGCGTCGAAGCCAAGCCGTCTTGCGCCGAGCTGGAAGCAATCGGGCGCCGGCTTACCGCGGGAAACGTCCTCCGCCGCGACGAGGACGGCAGGGACAGGAATGCCGGCGACCTTCATGCGCGCAAGCGCCAACGAACGCGGCGCCGAGGTTACGATCGCCCAGCGTTCCGGCGGCAGCGCGTTGAGAAATGACACGGCGCCGGCGATCTGGAGGATGCCATCGAGATCGTCGGCCTCGGCCTTCAGCAGCAAATCCGCTTCGTGTCTCGGGTCGACGCCCGGGAGCGCCAGGGCGGTGATGGTCTCGATCGCCCGAACGCCGTGGATCGTCGGCAGGAAGGCCGCGACGTCGAGGCCGTGGCGCCGCGCCCAATCGCCCCAGACCCGCTCCGCCGAGGCGATGGAATTGATGAGCGTGCCGTCCATGTCGAAGAGGAAGGCGGCGAATTTTCTGCCAGCAAACATGATTTTCCTTGAAGTCCGGGGGAGGGTGTCGAGGGAGGACGCAACCGTAACGCCAAGGCGCCGGCATGGAAAGGCGCGCGAGCGCATTTGATCCAGGGAACCACCGTCACCTTGCAACGTTTGAAACCGTACAATTCCCATCACGCGAACCAGGGGACGACGCCCATGCTAATACGCCTCGGCTACGAGATCGCCATTGAATGCGCCGAGGCAACTCCGGTGATTTCGCTGCTCGAGATTCACAAGGACAGGCAGGGCGACATCAAGCGGCAGACACGTGTGCTCATCTCGCCATCGGTGCCGACAAGGCTCTATCACGACCTGCATGGCAATGCCTGTCGCCGTTTTACCGCGCCCGCCGGCGGCTTTCGCATCCTCTACGACGCGGTCGTCGAGGACAGTGGCGAGACGGACGAGGTCAACACGCTGGCCCGGGAAATGCCGGTCGCCGAATTGCCCGACGAGGTGCTCTTCTATCTCCTGGGCAGCCGCTACTGCGAGACAGATCATCTGAGCGATCTCGCCTGGCAGCTTTTCGGCCATCTTCCGTCCGGATGGGCGCGGGTGCAGGCAATCGTCGGCTATGTCCACAACCGCCTGTCCTTCGGCTATGGCTATGCGCGTTCGACCCGCACTGCCGCGCAGGCGCACGAGGAACGCGTCGGGGTGTGCCGCGACTTCGCCCATCTGGCGATCACGCTTTGCCGTTGCATGAACATTCCGGCGCGCTACGTGAACGGCTATCTCGGCGACATCGGCGTGCCGGCCGATCCGGCGCCGATGGATTTTTCGGCCTGGATGGAAGCGTTCCTCGACGGCAAGTGGTACACGTTCGACCCGCGCCACAACCGGCCCAGGATCGGCCGCGTCGTCATCGCGCGCGGGCGCGACGCCATCGACGTTCCCTTGCTGCACAGTTTCGGCCCGCACCGGCTCACCCTGTTCAAGGTATGGACCTACGAACAGCAAGGCAGGCTGTTCAATCCACCCCACCGCGGCATCGACAGGACGGTCAGCGCACAGATGCTGGCCTAGCTATGTCGATATTCAGATGAGGCCGGCCTGACCTGAATCTCAACACACCTAGGTTTGTGCCTCGGCCTCGCAATCCTGGGACAGTTGGTCCGCTTCGGCACAGAAGGCCTGTGCCGCAACAGGACGTCGCCAAGGCTTCGGCAATTGCCTCCTGTCGAGCATGGTAAGCGCCTGGTAAACGCGGCGGCGATCGTGCTTTTTCGTTTACCAGCCGTTCACCTTCACGAAGACCGAAATCAAGCAAAAACAATAGCTTGATGTCTGGCCGAAAATGTCCCGGCGCGAGGCGGCGTCATCCGGCTGGAATCCTGCATTGCCCTGTCTGCGGCGACGAGGCCGAGGCAAGCGGAGGCTGTTGGATGCGGAATTACGGGGGTCTTGTTCACGCGGTCGGCGGGTTCGCCAGAGATCGCGGTGGAAATTTCGCGGTCCTGTTCGGCTTTGCTGCCTCGGTCTTGGCGCTGGTCGCGGGCTTTTCGGTCAATGTCGCGCAGCTCTACAATGCCAGATCGAGCCTGCAGGGCGTGGTCGATGCGGCGGTGACATCGACGGCGCGTGACCTGACCACCGGCGCCACCAAGGAAGCCGACGCCGACAAATCCGTGCAGGCCTTTCTCGACGCCAACGCTACCGCCGGAATTCTGCACGCCGGCCAGATCGTGCTCGACAAGCTGATCGTCGACAGGACCGCCAAAACGGTCCAGGCGGATGCCCATGTCGATGTCGGCCTCTATTTCCCGTTGTTCAGCACCGGTGACATGCAGCGCGTCGGTGCTTCCACCACAGCGCTCTATTCCGACAAGCAGATAGAGGTGGCCATGATGCTCGACATAACGGGATCGATGGCCAAGCGGGGCAACGTCAACAAGATCGGCGACCTGATAGCCGCTGCGCGAAATGCCGTCCAGACGATGCTCGAGAACCAGGACCCGAAGAACCCCCGCGTCCGTGTCGCGATTGTGCCTTATGCATCTGGCGTGAACGCCGGCAAACTGGCCGAAAACGTCTATGCCGAAAAGCAAGGGAGTTCCGAGCTGCCACCCGTCGCCGGCAGTTCGCTTCTCGTTGCCAAGACGGGCAAAAATCTGCTGCCGTCCTTCAGCGACTACATCTCCATTGTTGGTGCGGCCATGCCGCGCCCGGATAATTGCGCTACGGAGCGCAAGAACAAAAACGGCGATGCGGATTTGAGCGCCGACGGCCCAGACACTGTTCGCACAGACAGGAACGGCAAGAAATATTATGCCCTGGTCAACCGGGATGATCATCTCAGCGGCGAGGGAATGAACAGATGTCCTGACGCGCAAGTGATTCCGCTGACCGCGGATTCCGATGCATTGCTTGATTCGATCGACGACTTCCGGGCCGGTGGTTTTACAGCCGGCGCGATCGCCATTCAGTGGACCTATTATATGCTGTCGCCGCAATGGCGCGCCGCAATCAAGAATGCCGGCCTCGGCAACGGCGCTTCGAACGCCGATCCGAAGAAGATTGCCAAGGTCGCAATCCTGATGACCGATGGCCAGTTCAATACGGCCTTCGCGGGTGCCGCCGGGAGCTACAACGGCCAGGGTAACCTTGCGCGCGGCAATGCTGAAACGCTGTGCGACAACATGAAAAATGACGGCATCGAGATCTTCACCATCGGCTTCGACCTGAACGACAAGGACATGTCGGCAACCGAGCGGGACCAGGCAAAGGCGGTGCTGAAGGATTGTTCGTCGAAAGACGCCTCCGCCACCGAGAAACATTATTTCGAGGTGTCCACCGGCGTAGAATTGAACGATGCCTTTCAGGAAATCATCCGCAACAGCGAAAAGGTCATACTGACCCAATAATCCGCCCAAAAAGGAAAAGGCCGCCGCTTCTTTCGAAGCCGGCGGCCTTCCGTGTTTCCGTCCATGGCGCGGCTCAATGGCGGTGACGTTCACGTCACCCGCCGCGCATCTCGCGCCTTAACGGGAAGACTGCTTCCCGAAAGTGCAATCCGCTGAGGCCACGTTCTGGAAAACGAAATCACTCGACATCGGATCACCTCCTTTCGATTTGTTGAACACACCCTCATGATGGGGTGCGTTGCAGCAAATGACAAGTGCCATGCTGAAAAAGGCATCCTTGCCCGAAGATGGCGCCGCATGCTTTGGCTTGCGATCCAGGTCTCAAACGGACAAGATCGAGCCATCGACCGCGGGGAAGGGCATGGACGCCACCGAAAGAGCTGCGCGCATCGTTCGAACGGTAGTCGAGGCGGTGAAGCCCGGCTTCGCGGTCAGGCTGTGGACCGGCGAGCGGATCGGCCCCGCCACCGGCCCCGTGCTGGTCATCAACGACCACGACATTGTCTGGCAGATCGTTCGCCGACCCTCCCTGTCGACCCTCATCGAGATGTGGATTTCCAAGGCAGTCGACATCGAGGATGGATCGCTGTTCGATTTCTACGCCCTGCCTTCAACGGGCAAGCTGCGCTCGAAGCTGAAGGCATTGCCGAAACGGGCGCTTCTGCGTGACTTGCCGGCGGTGCTGTTTTCGAGAAAGCAGATGGCGTCGCGGGTCGATCTCGCTGGTCGCAACCCGTTCGTCAGCGGCTCCAGCAAGGAGGCGATCCAGCATCACTATGATATCTCGAATGCCTTCTACCGGCTCTTTCTCGACGAGCGCATGGTCTATAGCTGCGGGTATTTCCAGGATTTCGCAAACGGCATCGACGAGGCGCAGGTCGACAAGCTCGACCATATCTGCCGCAAGCTTCGGCTGAAACCCGGTGAAAGATTGCTCGACATCGGCTGCGGCTGGGGCGCGATGCTGATCCATGCCGCGAAAAATTACGGTGTCGTCGGACACGGCGTCTCGCTGTCGCAAGCCCAGACCTCACTCGCCCGAGAGCGCATTCGCGCCGAGGGTCTGGAGGACAAGATAACCATCGAGATAAAGTCCTACGCAGAACTCACCGGCACCTTCGACAAGATATCGTCCATCGGTATGTTCGAGCATCTGGGCCTGGCAAACCATGCCGCCTACTTCTCCGCTGTCCATTGGCTGCTGAAACCGGGCGGCATCTATCTGCATCACGCCATCACGAGGCGCAGCAAAGGCGACATCAAGAAGACCCTGCGCAAGGGGCCGGAATACAAGGCGCTGATCAAATACATCTTCCCGGGTGGCGAGCTCGACACGATCGGCATGACGCTAGGCAATCTCGAGGCACACGGCTTCCTCGTCTACGATGTCGAGAATTTGCGCGAGCACTATGCCCGCACCTGCAGGCTATGGGCCGAGCGTCTGCAGGCGCGGTTCGGCGAGGCGATCGCCGAGGTCGGTGAAGCCAAGGCGCGGCTGTGGCTGCTTTACCTGAGCGGCTGCTCCATCACCTTCGAACGCGCCTCGGCGCAGATATTCCAGACCGTCGCCACCAAACGCGCGCGAGGCCCAAGCGGCCTGCCACCGACGCGGGCGGATCTTTATCGGTAGGCTTGGGTCGGTAGGTCAGACGAACCGCATCGGCGCGCCGATCTCGACACGGCCGGGCTGGTCGACGGTGCAGTAGACGCCGAGATTGTGGGCGTTGTGGCGGACCAAGTTGCGCAGGATCCCCGGATCGTTGTCGAAACCATCCTGGGCAATGATGGTGAAGCCGCAGCGGCGGCACGGCTCGGAGATGGTCAGGACGAGGTCGCCGATGGCGAGCTTGCGGCCGATCCATTCCGTTTCGGGAAACGAGCCGTCGACCGGAGCCATGTCGACGACGATGTTGGGGCGGAAGCGGCGGGGATCGGCGGCACGTTGCGGATGCAGCGCCTCCAGCCGCGACAGGGATGCCGTGGTCAGGAGATGTATCGGCGCCTTGCGGTAGCGTTCCGCGGTCAGCGGACCGGCATAGCCTGCCGCATTCTCCCTGCGGAACGGCCGGATCGAGGCGCCGAAGCCGAGATAGGCCGACACGGCGCGGTCGCATTCGGCGCCGGGTGCGGAGAGCCAGTCGCCATCGGGGATGGCGATTTCCAATTCGCCGCTACGGCTCAACCGGGTCCGGATGCGCGGCACGTTGTGCCATTTGGCGTCACGGTCGGGCCGGGCGATTTCATTGTCCGAGATATCGACGAGGCCGAACATACGGTCGCCCTCGATGCTGTCGGTGCCGACCAGGATGGCGTCCTGGCGCTCGCCGGCGAGCGAACTGGCGGGATAGCGCCACAACTGGGTGACGGTGCCCAATGCCGCGTCTTCCCGCATCAGCCCTTCTTGTTCTGCCGGTTGGCGACGAGGTCGTCGACCACGGCCGGATCGGCAAGCGTCGAGGTGTCGCCGAGCGCGGAAAAATCGTCCTCGGCGATCTTGCGCAGGATGCGGCGCATGATCTTGCCCGAGCGGGTCTTGGGCAGGCCGGGCGCGAACTGGATCTTGTCGGGCGTGGCGATGGCGCCGATCTCCTTGCGGACATGGGCGACGAGCTCCTTGCGCAGCTCTTCGGTCGCCTCCATGCCCTTCATCAAGGTCACGTAGCTGTAGATGCCCTGGCCCTTGATGTCATGGGGATAGCCGACGACGGCGGCTTCCGAGACCTTCTCATGGCTGACCAGCGCCGATTCGACCTCGGCCGTGCCCATGCGATGGCCGGAAACGTTGATGACGTCGTCCACACGGCCGGTGATCCAGTAGTAGCCGTCGGCGTCGCGGCGGCACCCGTCGCCGGTGAAGTATTTGCCCTTGTAGGTCGAAAAATAGGTCTGCACGAAGCGATCGTGATCGCCATAGACGGTGCGCATCTGGCCGGGCCAGGAATCGGTGATGCAGAGATTGCCGTCGGCGGCCCCTTCGAGCACCTTACCTTCGCCGTCGACCAACTGCGGCTTGATGCCGAAGAAGGGCCGTGTCGCCGAGCCTGGCTTGAGGTCGGTGGCGCCCGGCAGCGGCGTGATCAGGATGCCGCCGGTCTCGGTCTGCCACCAGGTGTCGACGATCGGCACCTTGCCGTTGCCGACGACGTTGAAATACCACTCCCAGGCTTCCGGATTGATCGGCTCGCCGACCGAGCCCAGCACGCGCAATGACTTGCGCGAGGTCTTCTTCACCGGGTCGTCGCCGGCGCCCATCAGCGCGCGCAACGCCGTCGGCGCGGTGTAGAAGATGTTGACCTTGTGCTTGTCGATGACTTCCCAGAAGCGCGACTGCGAGGGATAGTTCGGCACGCCCTCGAACATCAACGTGGTGGCGCCGTTGGCGAGCGGTCCGTAGACGATGTAGCTGTGTCCGGTCACCCAGCCGACATCGGCCGTGCACCAGTAGATGTCGCCGTCATGGTAGTCGAAGACATATTGGTGCGTCATCGAGGCATAGACGAGATAGCCGGCGGTGGTGTGCAGCACGCCCTTCGGCTGGCCGGTCGAGCCCGACGTGTAGAGGATGAACAGCGGATCCTCCGCCTTCATCTTCTCCGGCTTGCACTCAGGCCTGACCGTCGCGACTTCGTCGTGATACCAGACATCGCGCCCCGGCGCCCAGCCGATCTTGCCGCCCGTGCGGCGCACGACCACGACGGTCTTGACCTTGACATGGTGCTTGGCGGCAACCTCGATCGCCTTGTCGGTGTTGTCCTTGAGAGGAATGGGCTTGCCGCCGCGCAGACCCTCATCCGATGTGATGACGAAGGTCGATTCGCAGTCGACGATGCGGCCGGCCAGCGCATCGGGCGAAAAGCCGCCGAAGACGACCGAATGGATGGCGCCGATACGCGTGCAGGCCAACATCGCGTAGGCCGCCTCCGGGATCATCGGCATGTAGATGGTGACGCGGTCGCCTTTCTTGACGCCGTGCTTCTTCATCACATTGGCGAGCCGGCAGACATGCTCGTAGAGCTCGTTATAGGTGACTTTCCTGTCGTCGTAGGGATTGTCGCCTTCCCAGATGATGGCGGTCTGGTCGCCGCGCTTCTTCAGGTGGCGGTCGATGCAATTGTACGAGACATTGGTCTGGCCATCCTCGAACCACTTTATCGAGACCTTGCCGTCGAAGGAGGTGTTCTTGACCTTGGAAAAGGGCTTGAACCAGTCGATGCGCTTGCCGTGCTTGCCCCAGAACTTATCCGGGTTCTTCACACTGTCGGCGTACCATTTGAGGTAGGTGTCATTGTCAATCAGGGCGTTCTTCTTCCACGCCGGCTGGACGCGATGGACATGAACCTCGGACATTTCTGGCTTTCCTCCCGAACCCAATCCGCCGGCTTGAAACGCCCGCGTGATCGCGGCGACGCAGCCGCGAATTCGGCGGCATTATTACCAGTTCCGCCGCGACGGCAATATTAGACGTTGGATTCGCGTGGCGGGATGCCGCAGGGGCGCTTTTCGAGACTGTCAGCACTCGACGCGGTTCGCTGCTAACTGCATGTTTTTGTGGGAAAAGTTCGTTTTGCGATCAAGAAAAATCAATAGACAGTTAAGTAACGGCGCGCACAATTGGTGCTTGGGGGATGGAGAATCAACCTTGGGGACCGCAATGCGCGACCATCTTGAAATGGACCTGATGCTCAAAGGCTACGGGCTGACCACGGCCAAGATTCTTTATCATTTCCCCGACCACCCGCATCTCCTGCAGAGCTTCGTCTGGCAGGACTACGACATCGCTCCGAAGTTTCCGGTGCTGGTCAGGTTCATCGAATTCTGGAAGGCCAAGCTCGACGGGCCGCTGCATTCGGTGGTCTATACGCACCAGAAGCTGATCGCGCCGAACGAGTGGCGCAAAGTCGATGGGGAATTCGTGCTGCATTGAACGATGGTAACGCGATGATGGCTGTTGAGGTCGGCACCCTACGGCGCGCCCCTCTGTCCTGCCGGACATCTCCCCCTCAAGTGGGGAGATTGACTGGTTCGGTGATGCCGCCGCTCCGTCAACGTTCGAGATTCGCGAAAGCCATCGCGGCATCCCATCTCCCCCCAAGAGGGGGAGATGGCCGGCAGGCCAGAGGGGGGCGCTGTCCCGCGACCTTGCCTGCTAGAGTCCTCGCAATCACACCGCCGGCGGATTCAGCCGGGCAAAGCCTTCCTGACGCCGATAGGGGAAATAGGGGTACGGCGCGGTGACCTCGCTTGCCGCGTCGAGTTTTTTCACCTGCTCCGGCGTCAGCGTCCAACCGACGGCGCCGAGGTTCTGGCGCAGCTGCTCCTCGTTGCGGGCGCCGATGATGACGGAGGAGACGGTCGGGCGCTGCAGCAGCCAGTTGATGGCGATTTGCGGCACGGTCTTGCCGGTTTCCTGCGCCACCGCATCGAGCGAATCCACAATCCGATAGAGATGCTCGTCCTCGACCGGCGGGCCGAAGCTCGCGGTCTCGTGCAGCCGGCTCTTTTCCGGCAGAGGCTGGCCACGGCGGATCTTGCCGGTCAGGCGGCCCCAGCCGAGCGGGCTCCACACCAGCGCGCCGACGCCCTGGTCGAGGCCGAGCGGCATCAACTCCCATTCATAGTCGCGGCCGAGCAGAGAATAGTAGACCTGATGCGCGACATAGCGTGGGTAGCCGTGCTTCTCCGCCAGGCCGAGCGACTTCATCACTTGCCAGCCGGAGAAGTTGGAGACGCCGACATAGCGCAGCTTGCCGGCGCGCACGAGCCCGTCCAGCGCCGACAGAACTTCCTCGATCGGCGTCCCGGCATCGAAGGCGTGCAGTTGCAGCAGGTCGACATAGTCGGTGCCGAGGCGCTTCAGCGCGGCGTCCACCGACTTGATCAGCCGTGAGCGCGACGAGCCATAGTCGGCCGGCCCGTCGCCCATCGGCAGCGCGGTCTTGGTCGAGATCAGAACCGCGTCGCGGCGGCCCTTGATCGCCTCACCGAGCACTTCTTCCGAGGCGCCATTCGAATAGACATCGGCGGTGTCGAAGAGGTTGACGCCGGCCTCGAGGCAGATGTCAATAAGCCGCCGCGCTTCTTGCGCGTCGCTGTTTCCCCAGGCGCCGAACAGCGGGCCGGAACCGCCAAAAGTTCCGGCGCCGAATGAAAGCGCCGGGACTTTCAGGCCCGATGCGCCGAGATGTCGATAGTCCATTTTCTTGCTCCTGGTGGTTTGTGAATAGGTGAGGCGATTCGGGTGTCGGCCGATGTCACGACCGGACAGGGGCAGGCGCGCCGAGCCTGGCGCCGCGATCGAGGCGCAGCGCCAGTCCGGCCACGGCGAGTGCCGCGAGCGGCAGCAGGGCAGCGACCCAGGTGAGCGAACCCAGTCCAAGGCCATGGGCGATGACCGCGCCGCCAAGCCAGGCGCCGGCGGCATTGCCGAGATTGAAGGCGGCGATGTTGAACGACGAGGCCAGGCTTTGGCCGGCGCCTTGCGCCTTTTCCAGCACCCACATCTGCAGCGGCGCCACGGTGGCGAAGGCGGCCGCACCGAGCAGGCCGACATAGATCACGGCCATGATCTGGCTGTGGATGGCGAAGCTCATCGTGGCAAGCACCAGCGCCAGCACCACGAGGCTGCCGAGCACCGCCGGCACCAGCCAGCGATCGGCGACCTTGCCGCCGGCGAGATTGCCGGCGACGAGGCCACCGCCGAAGACGAGCAGGATCGGCGACACGGCCGCTTCCCTGAAGCCGCTGATCTCGGTGAGCAACGGGGCGATGTAGGTGAAGACGGCGAAGACGCCGGCATAGCCGAGCACCGTTGTGGCGAGGCCGAGCAGGACGGGCGTGCGGCGCAGCACGGCGAGATCGGCGCGCCAGTCGCTCTTCTCGAGCGCGGCCTGGCCGCGCGGCACCAGGGCCAGGATGACGGCGAAGGCCGCGAGGCCGACCGCGGTCACCGCCCAGAAGGCCGCGCGCCAGCCAAAGGCCTGGCCGAGCCAGGTGCCGAAGGGCACGCCGAGGATGTTGGCGATGGTGAGCCCGGTGAACATCAGCGCGATCGCCGAAGCCTTCCTGTTGGGCGCGACCAGACCAGTGGCGACCACCGAGCCGACGCCGAAGAAAGTGCCATGGGCAAAGGCGGTGATGATGCGGGCACCCATCAGCGTCCAGTAATCGGGCGCCAGCGCACAGGCGAGGTTGCCAATCGTGAAGATCGCCATCAGCGCCAGCAGTACGGTTTTTCGCGGCCAGTTGCCGGTGGCGATGGTCAACAAGGGTGCACCGATGACGACGCCCAGTGCATAGCCGGAAATCAGCTGGCCGGCGGCGGAGATCGAGACGCCGAGGTCTTTGCTGACATCGATGAGCAGGCCCATGATGACGAATTCGGTGACACCGATGCCAAAGGCACCGGCAGCGAGGGCATAGAGAGCAAGAGGCATGGCGGTTGGTCCCATCTGTCGGCAAAGGACGCCCAGCGCGCGCCCCGGCCCGGAAGATCGTGGTCCACCAGGTTGTGAACCAGACTTGCCCAAGGCATACTTCCTGTGAAATAGATTCACAGATGGCTCGACCCGACATCAACCGCTCTGGCGAGATCGAAGTCTTCGTGCGTGTCGTCGAGGTGGGGAGCTTCTCGGCCGCCGCGCGGCTGCTGCGCATGACACCTTCGGCGGTGAGCAAGCTGATCGCGCGGCTCGAAACCCGGCTTGGCGCGCGGCTTGTCAGCCGCTCGACGCGCAAGCTCCAGCTCACGCCGGAAGGAACGGCCTTTTACGACAGCGGCGTGCGCGTGCTCGCCGACATGGATAAGGCCGAGCGTGAAGCCGCGGCAGGAGCCGCGCCGCGCGGAAGGCTGAGGGTCAACAGCTACGTGCCGTTCGGCCAACACCGGCTAATGGCGCTGCTACCGCGCTTTCTGGAACGCTATCCCGAAATTTCCGTCGAGGCCGTGCTGACCGACAGCGTGATCGACCTGTTGGAAGAGCGCGCCGATATCGCCATACGCGCCGGGCCGCTGCGCGAGTCACGACTGGTGGCGCGCAAGCTCGGCCAGAGCCGGATGGTGGTAGTTGCCACGCCCGCCTATCTCCAAGCGCGCGGCACGCCACTGACGCCCGGCGATCTCGGCCGTCACAACATGCTTGCCTTCGGTTTCGTCCGATACATCGACGGCTGGCCGTTCATCGACACGGCCGGAGCACCGGTCATGGTCCCGATCGCAGGCACCGCCACGGTGAGCGACGGCGAGGCAATGCGGCTATCCGCCCTGTCAGGGGCGGGCATTGCGCGGCTGGCGCGCTGGCATGTCGAGCCCGACATTGCCGCCGGCCGGCTGGTGCCGCTGCTGGAAGACTTCAACCCCGGCGACGAAGAGCCGACCCATGCCGTGTATGTCGGCCAGGGCAAACACCTGCCTGCACGGGTGCGGGCCTTTCTCGACTTTCTTGCCGAGACCGTCCGGCTGTAACCGAAGCCGCGCGTCCAGGGACACGCGGCGTCGAAAAGGGCCGGCTTGCTCGCGGTACGAACTATGCCTTCGGGACGAAAGGCGCCGGACGACGGCCGGCGCTCTGGCGGTCGACCATCCAGCCGGGATATTCGGACGGCAAGGCGCTCACTTCGTCCAGCCTGGCGAGATCGTCGGCATCGAGCTCGAGGCTGGTGGCGGCAAGGTTCTGCTCGAGCTGGTCCATGCGGCTGGCGCCGATGATCACGCTCATCACGAAAGGCTTGGCCAGGACATAGCCGAGCGCCACGGTGGCGACGCCGACATCATGCTTCTTGGCGACCTCGCGCATGACGGCGACCGCCGCCCAGGCGCGGTCCTCGTTGACCGGCGGGAAGTTGAAGGACGCGCGGCGGCCCTCGCCATTGCCCGGTGCGCCGGGGCCGTATTTGCCGGACAGCAGCCCGCCGGCCATGGGCGACCAAACCATCAGGCCGAGCTTCTCCTCATTGATCAGCGGCACGATCTCGCGTTCGAGGTCGCGGCCGGCGATCGAGTAATAGGACTGGATGGTCTCGAAGCGGGCAAAGCCCTTGCGGTCGGCGATGCCGAGCGCCTTGGCGATGCGCCAGGCCTGCCAGTTGGAGACGCCGACATAGCGAACCTTGCCACTGGAGACGAGATCATCGAGTGCCCGCAGCGTTTCGTCGATCGGCGTCACCGCGTCGGTGCCGTGCAACTGATAGAGATCGATATGGTCGAGCTGCAGCCGTTCGAGGCTGGCATCGACTGAATCCATGATGTGGCCGCGCGAGGAGCCGCGCTGGTTCGGGCCTTCACCCATGGCGCCATGAACCTTGGTGGCGATGACCACATTCGACCTGAGAACACCGAGATCCCTAAGCGACTGGCCGAGCAGGCGTTCGGACTCGCCAACGGAATAGACGTCGGCCGTGTCGAAGAAGTTGACGCCGGCGGCGATCGAGCGGCCGACGATCTCGTTGACGCCCTTCTGGTCGAGGCTGGCGATCAGGCCCCATTGGGCATTCTGGCCGGCGGCGCCGAAAGTCATGGTGCCGAGGCAAAGTTCGGAGACGAACATCCCCGTATTTCCAAGCTGATTGTAACGCATGGCGAAAGCTCCAGGAGAATATGTGGTGACGCCGAGACAAATAGGAACGGTACGTTTCGTTTCTAGTGCTGGCATAATGGCCCTGCGGATCAGGCCTAACGATATGGTGCATTCCGAGCGGAAAGGAACGCTTAGAGTCCCAGGGATTGAGCACCGTCACACCAGTATCTTCAAAGTCGGTGACATTGCGAGTTACCAGAATGAGGTCATGAGCTAGTGCGGTTGCCGCGATGAGCGTGTCAGCGCTGCCTCGTGTCCGACCGGCGGTGATGCGGCCCCAAGTCAACGCCACGTCTTCCGTGACAGCAAGAATACGGTCGGCGTTGTCACGCCGAAGCTTCCGTAGCCATAAATCGAGGCGTGTCGCCTTTTCGGAATCGACCTTGCCCAGCTTGACGATCCCACGCTCGATTTCACCAAGGGTAATGACGCTGACGTTGACCGATGTTGGATCCACCGAAGCCAGGCATTCAGTCGGCCTGGGCAGCCGCCTCTGCACATCTGAAACGATGTCCGTATCGAGCAGATACATCAGAGATCGACGTTCCGGATCATCGTTTCCGGGCGACGGTTGACCTCCTCGGCGAAATCGTCGTCCCAAACCGGGCCAGTCAAAAGATACTCAGCCAACGACTTCTTTTTTCCAGCCAGACGGTCGTAATCATCGGCGGAGAGTACCACTGCGGCACGCTCGCCGCGCAACGTCACCGTCTGCGGTCCCTCGCTGCGCGCGCGTTGGACCAGCTTGGAGAAATTGTTCTTTGCGTCCTGAAGGTGCCAGTTCATAGAATGCGTCCTAGCTAGCTTGGCTAGATATCGCATCCGACTCATGACGCAGCAAGCCGGCGGTTCAGGCCGGACTACCTGCTTCCAAAAATCGCCGAACCGACCCTGACGCTGGTGGCGCCGAAGGCGATCGCGGTCTCGTAGTCGCCGGACATGCCCATCGACAGTTTGGCGATGCCCGCTTCCTTGCCGAGCTTCTCCAACAGTGCGAAATGCGGGCCAGGGTTTTCGTCGGCCGGCGGAATACACATCAGGCCCTCGATGGCGAGGCCGTGGACTTCCCGGCAACGCTTGACGAAGGCGACCGCCTCGCGCGGTTCGATGCCGGCTTTCTGCGGTTCCGAACCGGTATTCACCTGAACATAGAGCTTTGGCGCACGGCCTTGCCGGGCAATTTCCTTGGCGAGCTCGGCGGCGATCTTGTCGCGGTCGATGGTCTCGATGACGTCGAAAAGCGCCACCGCCTCCTTGGCCTTGTTCGACTGCAGCGGGCCGATCAGGTGCAGTTCGATATCGGGGGAAGCTTCCTTCAGCGCTGGCCATTTGCCCTGTGCTTCCTGGACGCGGTTCTCGCCGAAGACGCGCTGGCCGGCCTCGATCACCGGCTGGATATCGACGGCGTCGAAGGTCTTGGAGACCGCCACCAGCGTCACCGCGCCGGCTTCACGGCCGGCTTCCTGCTCGGCGGCGGCGATCTTCGCCCTGACCGCGAAAAACTGCTGAACGGTGTCGCCCATATGCAAATCCCGCTGTTTTTGACCCGCGTTTTTGTCAGCCGCGATGCCCATATGGTTGACGGGTTTGCCAAACCATGGTGAACACCCGGACCACATTTCGTGAACTGCCGGGCTCTTGCCCGCAGTCCGCATGCTTTTAAGTGAAAAACATCCCATGGCAACCGAACGATACAATCCGCGCGCGTCAGAGCCCAAATGGCAGAAGGCCTGGGCCGAAAAGAAGCTTTTCGAAGCGCACAATGACGATCCGCGCCCGAAATACTACGTGCTGGAGATGTTCCCCTACCCTTCGGGGCGCATCCATATCGGCCATACCCGCAATTATACGATGGGCGACGTGGTGGCGCGCTACAAGCGGGCCAAGGGCTTCAACGTGCTGCATCCGATGGGCTGGGACGCCTTCGGCATGCCGGCCGAGAACGCGGCGATGCAGAACAAGGTCCATCCCAAGGAATGGACCTATCAGAACATCGCCACCATGCGCGAGCAGCTCAAGGTGATGGGCCTGTCGCTGGATTGGGCGCGCGAATTCGCCACCTGCGACGTCGATTACTATCACCGCCAGCAGATGCTGTTCCTCGATTTCGTCGCGAAGGGGCTGGTGACGCGCAAATCCTCCAAGGTCAACTGGGACCCAGAGGACATGACGGTGCTCGCCAACGAGCAGGTCATCGACGGGCGCGGCTGGCGCTCCGGCGCGCTGGTCGAACAGCGCGAACTGACGCAATGGTTCTTCAAGATCACCGATTTCGCGCAGGACCTGCTGGAGTCACTGGACGGCCTCGATGAATGGCCCGAAAAAGTGAAGCTGATGCAGCAGAACTGGATCGGCCGTTCGGAAGGCTTGCTGATCCGCTGGCCGCTGGCCTCGGAAATTGCCGGCGAGCATGAGCTGGAAGTCTATACGACGCGGCCCGACACTATTTTCGGCGCTTCCTTCATGGCGATTGCCGCCGATCATCCGCTGGCCAAGAAGGCCGCGGAGACCGATCCGGCGCTGGCGAAGTTCATCGACGAAGTGCGCCATATGGGCACGTCGGTGGCGGCGCTGGAGACGGCCGAGAAGAAGGGTTTCGACACCGGCATCCGCGTCGTCCATCCCTTCGACGATACCTGGACGCTGCCGGTCTATGTCGCCAATTTCGTGCTGATGGAATACGGCACCGGAGCTATCTTCGGCTGCCCTGCGCATGACCAGCGCGACCTCGACTTCGCCAACAAATACGGCTTGCCGGTGGTGCCGGTGGTGATGCCGGACGGCGAGAACCCGTCGGCTTTCCAGGTCGTCGACGAGGCCTATGTCGACGACGGCGCGATGATCAATTCGCGCTTCCTCGACGGCATGAAGCCGGACCGGGCTTTCGACGAGGTCGCGAACCTCCTGGAACAGAAGACGATCGGCAACCGGCCGATGGCCGAGCGCAAGGTGAACTTCCGCCTGCGCGACTGGGGCATTTCGCGCCAGCGCTACTGGGGCTGCCCGATCCCGATGATCCATTGCGAGGATTGCGGCGTGGTGCCGGTGCCGAAGGCCGACCTGCCGGTCAAGCTGCCGGACGATGTCGATTTCGACCGGCCGGGCAATCCGCTCGACCGGCATCCGACGTGGCGGCATGTGAAGTGCCCGCAATGCGGCAAGGACGCCCGGCGCGAAACCGACACGATGGACACGTTCGTCGATTCGTCCTGGTATTTCGCCCGTTTCACGGCACCCTGGGCGCATGATCCGACCGATCCCAAGGCGGCGAACGAATGGCTGGCGGTCGACCAGTATATTGGCGGCATCGAGCATGCGATCCTGCATCTGCTCTATTCGCGCTTCTTCACCCGCGCCATGCGCGAGACCGGCCATGTCGACCTGGCCGAACCGTTCAAGGGCCTGTTCACGCAAGGCATGGTGGTGCACGAAACCTACCGCGTCGGCACGGCATCGAATGGCCGCTGGCTGGCGCCGACCGAAGTGCGGCTGGAGGATGTCGACGGCAAGCGCCGCGCCATCGACATCGCCACCGGCGAGGCGGTCACCATCGGCCCGCTCGAGAAGATGTCGAAGTCGAAGAAGAACACTGTGAGCCCGGAAGACATCACCGACGGCTACGGCGCCGACACGGCGCGCTGGTTCATGCTGTCGGATTCGCCGCCCGAACGCGATGTCGAGTGGACCGACGACGGTGCCGCCGGCGCGCATCGCTTCATGCAGCGCATCTGGCGGCTGGTGTCGACGGCGGCCGAGACGCTGGCAGGCGTCACGCCCAAGGCGGCCAATGATGGCGAGGCGGGGGCCGTTTCCAAGGCCGCGCACAAAATCCTGAAGGCGGTCGGCGAAGACATCGAGAAGCTCGCCTTCAACCGTGCCATCGCCCGCATCTATGAACTGGCCAACGCGCTGACCGCCCCGCTCAACGAGGTGGCGGAAGGCAAGGCCGATACGGCGCTGAAAAGCGCCTGCCGCGAGGCCGTGGAGATCATGGTGCACCTGATCGCGCCTGTCATGCCGCACCTTGCCGAAGAGTGCTGGGAGGAGTTGGGCGGCACCGATCTGGTTGCCGAACGGCCGTGGCCGGTCTTCGATCCGGCGCTGGTCGTCGACAACGAAGTCACCTATCCGGTGCAGGTCAACGGCAAGAAGCGGGGGGATTTGACAATTGCCCGCGACGCGGACCAAGGTGCGGTCGAAAAAGCGGTCTTGGCTCTCGACTTCGTGCAGAAAGCACTAGAAGGCAAGGCTCCGCGCAAGGTGATCATCGTGCCGCAGAGGATCGTCAATGTCGTTGCCTGATCGGGAAAAGACAGAGTTGAGCCGTTTGCTGCGCCGCATCGCGCTTGCCGGCCTCGTCGGCTCGCTTGCGCTCGTCTCGGCCTGCCAGGTGCGGCCGCTCTATTCGAGCGCGCCGCTGTCGACGGGTTCGACCGCCAATGCCGAGATGGCGTCGATCGCCGTCAAGCCGGTCCGGACGCGTTATGCCCAGCAGGTGCGCAACAACCTGATCTTCGGGTTCGGGCGCGGCGCCGGCGAGCCGGCCTCGCCGCTTTATTCGCTCGATCTCGGCGTGACCGAAGCCGTTGAATCCTCGGCGCTCGTCCAGGTTGGAACCGACCAGGACGAGCCGACCGCCGGTTCGGTGACGCTGACCGCCGGCTACACGCTGACCGACGCGAAAACCGGCGCGGTGATCGCGGTCGGCAAGCGGGCGATCACCTCGTCCTTCGACAAGCCGCGTCAGGAATTTGCTTCCTACCGGGCGCAGATCGACGCCGAGAACCGTGCCGCGCGCGAACTGGCCGAAGCCCTGCAACTGTCCATCGCCCAGGATCTGGCCCGGCACGGCAAGACGGCCAGCTAGCGCCACTCTTCGTTCACGAAAGACGTCCTCTCGATCCTGGTGCCTGGGCCGTTTCCGATGGCCAAGGGCCAGCGCTTGCTCATGCTCGCCCGGCGCGCGTGGATAATCGTCGAATACGATCCAGCGCTCGAATCCGTATCGTTCGGCCATCGCCGCGAAAGATATTTTTCGGTCGCTCCAACGGCACTGACGGAAGCAACTGTTAACCACTCGCTCCCTATTGCTCAGCAGACGTTCCACAGTGAGTCTTGAGCATGGAAGCCAGGCGTTTTTCTCGGGTCAATTCGTTGCACACAGCTTCGCCCGATGACCCCGAAGGGGAGCGCGCCGGCGGCCCGCGCGGCAAGGTGGATATCCGCCAGCCCGGTGATTCTTATGCCGGCCAATCCGGGCGGGTTGCCGATCCCCGCAGCGACAGGCAGTCCTCCGCGGGGCCGAATGGCAAGCCCGCGGCGGGCAACGCCTTCCCGCAGGGCGGCGATACCGAAAGCCCTGCCTGGCAAGAGTATTTTTTCCTTGCGCCCAATGTGCGTTTTACACGCACCCCGGACTATGAGCCCAAGCACCGCCCGCCGCAGGACGAGGTTGCCGGGCAGGGTGGCCCGCAGGCGCTGCCGACGCAGCAAGTGGGGCCCGGCGGCGTCATGCATCGCGGACCGTCGCCGGCCGCGCCCGCTCAGCCAGCACGCGGCGGCGAGACGTCGCAAGGTGTTCCGCCCGCGGCTCCGAAGGTGCCCGCTCGAGCGGCCACGCGCCCGGCGCCCGTCGGCGGGAATGGCGCACCAGTCAAAACTCCCCCTGCTGAAAAAGTCCGGCGGCCCTATCTTTCCGATCATGCCTTCTTCGAGGGCTTGGCGCCGCTTCTGGTTGACGTGACGTCGCCGGCCCGCTCAGTCAACCCAGTTTCGCGTGCACCGGTCGCGCCTCCGCCGGTTGCCACCGTGCGGGCCGATATCTCCGCGGCCGATGTCACCGCCTTGTTCCGTGTCATCGAATGCCTTCCAGGCCAGGCCCCGTCCGCCACGCCGGACGTGTTTCCGGCCAACTCCAACGAGGCCGTGGCCGTGCAGCCCGTTCCGGCGGGCAGGGCTGCCCGGCAGGCTCGGACGACGGCCGCGATGGCGCCTGCTGCAAGCAGCGCCCTCCCGGCGCCACTTGTGCAGCGCGCGGAGGAAGCCGTTCCCGCCATGCGCGCACCGTCGCTGCCCATGGCTGGCAAGGTTGCGCGGCCGGTGACGGGCGAAAGCTACGAACTTCCCTCGGAGGAGCTGCTGCAGCAGCCGCCGGAAGGGCAGGGCTTCTACATGTCGCAGGAGCGGCTCGAGCAGAATGCCGATCTCCTGGAAAGCGTGCTGGAGGATTTCGGCGTGCGCGGCGAGATCATCCACGTACGCCCCGGCCCGGTCGTCACCCTCTACGAGTTCGAGCCGGCGCCGGGCGTCAAATCCTCCCGCGTCATTGGTCTCGCCGACGACATCGCCCGCTCCATGTCGGCGGTCTCGGCGCGCGTCGCCGTGGTGCCCGGCCGCAACGTCATCGGCATAGAGCTGCCGAACGAGACCCGCGAAACCGTCTATTTCCGCGAACTGATCGAATCGCAGGGCTTCCGCAAGACCAGCTGCAAGCTGGCGCTTTGCCTTGGCAAGACGATCGGCGGCGAACCCGTCATCGCCGAGCTGGCGAAAATGCCGCATCTGCTCGTCGCCGGCACCACCGGCTCGGGCAAGTCGGTCGCCATCAACACCATGATCCTGTCGCTGCTCTACCGGCTGAAGCCGGAAGAATGCCGGCTGATCATGGTCGATCCAAAGATGCTCGAACTGTCCGTCTATGACGGCATCCCGCACCTTCTCACCCCCGTCGTCACGGATCCCAAGAAGGCCGTAACCGCGCTCAAATGGGCGGTGCGCGAGATGGAAGATCGCTATCGCAAGATGGCGCGGCTCGGCGTGCGCAACATCGACGGCTACAATGAGCGCGCCGCCCAAGCCCGGGACAAGGGCGAGACGGTCGTCATGACCGTGCAGGCCGGCTTCGAGAAGGGCACCGGCGAGCCGCTGTTCGAACAGCAGGAGATCGACCTGACGCCGATGCCCTACATCGTCGTCATCGTCGACGAGATGGCCGACCTGATGATGGTCGCCGGCAAGGAGATCGAAGGCGCCATCCAGCGCCTGGCGCAGATGGCGCGCGCCGCCGGCATTCACCTGATCATGGCGACGCAGCGGCCTTCGGTCGACGTCATCACCGGCACGATCAAGGCCAATTTCCCGACCCGCATCTCCTTCCAGGTGACGTCGAAGATCGACAGCCGCACCATCCTGGGCGAACAGGGCGCCGAGCAACTGCTCGGTCAGGGCGACATGCTGCACATGATGGGCGGCGGGCGCATCGCCCGCGTGCACGGCCCCTTTGTTTCCGACGCGGAGGTCGAGCATGTCGTGGCGCATCTGAAGGCGCAGGGCCGGCCCGAATATCTGGAGACCGTGACGGCCGACGAGGATGATGAGGAAGAGGAAGACGACCAGGGAGCGGTCTTCGACAAGGGAGCCGTTGCCGCCGAGGATGGCGATTCCAGCTATGACGAGGCGGTCAAGGTGGTGTTGCGCGACAAGAAATGTTCGACGTCCTACATCCAGCGCCGCCTCGGCATCGGCTACAACCGCGCGGCTTCATTGGTCGAACGCATGGAGAAGGAAGGCCTGGTCGGCGCGCCCAACCATGTCGGCAAGCGCGAGATCATGGCGGGCAAGCGCCCGTCGCCGACCGCGCTCCCCGACGACGGCACGGACTGACCGGGCAGGCTTCTCTTGATCCACAGCGCATGAAAAAAGGCCGGTTGCCCGGCCTTTTTTCATATCCGGTAGCGGATCGCTCAGCTGATCTTCTGGCCGGTCTTGGCCCAGTCGGCGAGGAAAGCGGCAAGGCCCTTGTCTGTCAGCGGATGATTGACCAGCGCCTTCAGCGTCGCCGGCGGCGCGGTGATGACGTCGGCGCCGATGAGAGCCGCCTGCTTGACGTGGTTCACCGTGCGCACGGAAGCGGTCAGGATCTCGGTCTGGAAGTCGTAATTGTCGTAGATCTGACGGATCTCCTGGATCACCTCCATGCCGTCCGAGCCGGTATCGTCGATGCGGCCGACGAAGGGCGAGATGAAGGACGCGCCGGCCTTGGCCGCGAGCAGCGCCTGGTTGGCCGAGAAGCACAGCGTGACGTTGACCATGCGGTTCATCTCGGTGCGGATGGTCTTGCAGGCCTTCAGGCCGTCCAGTGTCAGCGGCACCTTGATGGCAATATTGGGCGCGATCTTGGCCAGCACCTTGGCTTCGGCCATCATGTCCTTGAACTCGGTCGCCACGACCTCGGCCGAGACAGGGCCTTCGACGATGTCGCAGATCTGCTTGGTGACCTCGATGATCTTGCCGCCCGATTTCAGGATCAGCGAGGGATTGGTGGTGACGCCATCGAGCAGTCCCAGATCGTTCAGTTCCTTGATCTCTTTGATATCGGCGGTGTCGGCAAAAAATTTCATGGCGGGTCTCCTGACGATTTTCGTCGTGCTTGGGAAGGCACGTTCAGCGTTGCTCTTTGATCTAGACCAAAGTCAGGGCAAGGTCACGCCTCATGATCGAAGATTCGCCCTTTGTCGCGGCCGCGCCGGTGCTGGTGCCGATGCCGGCCGAACGCCCCTACACCTATGCCGTGCCGGTCGGCATGCGCGTGGTGCCGGGTTCGATCGTGCGCGTGCCGCTCGGGCCGCGCCAGGTCGCCGGCATTGTCTGGGACGGCGCGGTCGAGCAGGTCGATGCCAGGAAATTACGCCCGATCGAGCAGGTTTTCGACTGTCCGCCGATCGACCGCGCCATGCGCCGCTTCGTCGACTGGGTGGCGCAGTACACGCTGTCGGCGCCGGGCATGGTGGCGCGCATGCTGCTCAGGGCGCCGGAGGCCTTTGATCCCGAACCCTGGATCGAAGGGCTGCAGCGCACCCTCCTTGTGCCTGACCGGATGACCGATGCGAGGGCGCGCGTTCTGGAAACGGCCGAAGGCGGCCTTGCCTGGACGCGCTCCGGGCTTGCCCATGCCGCGGGCGTGTCGTCGACTGTGATCGAGGGGCTGAAGGCGCAAGGCGTGTTCGAGACGGTGATGATCCCGCCGCGCCCGGTGGTGGCCGCGCCTGACCCAAGCTATGCCGTTCCCGAACTGATGCCGGACCAGAACGAGGCCGCGTCGATGCTGCGCGCCAATGTGGCGGCCGGCGAGTTCAACGTCGCGTTGCTCGACGGCGTCACCGGTTCGGGCAAGACGGAGGTTTATTTCGAGGCTGTGGCGGCCGCGCTCGAGCAGGGCAAGCAGGTGCTCATCCTGCTGCCGGAAATCGCCTTGACGCATGCCTTTCTGGAACGCTTCCAGCAACGTTTCGGCGCCAAGCCGGGCGAATGGCATTCGGACCTGCCGCCGCGAATGCGTGAAAAAGTCTGGAGGCAAGTGGCGGAGGGCGGCGTGCGTGTCGTTGCCGGCGCGCGCTCGGCGCTGTTCCTGCCGTTCAAGGAACTTGGCCTGATCGTCGTCGACGAGGAGCACGACCCCGCCTACAAGCAGGAAGACCGCGTCTTCTACAATGCGCGCGACATGGCTGTCGTGCGCGGGCATATAGGCGGCTTCCCCGTGGTCCTTGCATCGGCGACGCCGTCGGTCGAGAGCCGGGTCAATGCCAGCCAGGGCCGCTATGCAAGGGCTGTGCTTTCCGCACGCTTCGCCGAGGCGGCACTTCCCGATCTCAAGTCGATCGACATGCGCCGCGCGCCGCCCGCCCGTGGCGGGTTCCTGTCGCCGGTGCTGATCGACCATATGCGCCGGACGCTGGAGAAGAAGGAGCAGTCGCTGCTGTTCCTCAACCGGCGCGGTTATGCGCCGCTGACGCTGTGCCGGGTCTGCGGCCACCGTTTCGGCTGCCCGGTGTGCTCGGCCTGGCTGGTCGAACACCGCTTTCGCGGCCAGTTGGTGTGTCATCACTGCGGTCACAATGAGCGCCGTCCCGAAGCCTGCCCGGAATGCGGCACGCTCGATCATCTGGTTGCTTGCGGGCCGGGGGTCGAGCGCATTGCCGAGGAGGTCGTCACGCATTTCCCGGACGCGCGCACCATCGTGCTGTCGTCGGACATCATGGGGGGCGTACGGCGGTTGCGGCTGGAGCTGGAGGCAATCGCCAATGGCGAGGCCGATATCGTCATCGGCACGCAACTGGTCGCCAAGGGTCACAATTTCCCGAACATGACGCTGGTCGGCGTCGTCGACGCCGACCTCGGCCTCGCCAATGGCGATCCGCGCGCCGCCGAGCGTACCTTCCAGCTGCTCAGCCAGGTGACCGGCCGTGCCGGCCGCACCGGCAAGAAGAGCCTTGGCCTGCTGCAGACCTTCCAGCCCGACCATCCGGTGATGCGGGCGATCGTCTCAGGCGATGCCGAGTCTTTCTACCAGCGTGAGATTTCGGAGCGCGAGCGCGCCGCCTTGCCGCCCTTCGGCCGACTGGCAGGCGTCATCGTCAGCGCGGTGACGCGGGCGGAGGCGGAGGGCCATGCACGCGGCCTGCGCCGCGCGGCACCGGAAGCGTCGGACCTGTTCGTGCTCGGGCCGGCGGAAGCACCGCTGTCCCTGCTCGGCGGACGCCACCGCTTCCGCCTGCTGATCCAGGGCGAACGGCGCGCCGACATGCAAGGTTTTATCCGGGCCATGCTCGCCAACGGACCGAAGCAGCGCGGCTCGATCCGGGTGCAGGTCGACATCGACCCGCAGAGTTTTTTGTAGGGACTCAATTTCAGCTACAGTTGTCTCGGCGAGAGAAACGGAAAGATCAATGAAAACCCTTGGCCTGCTCGGCGGCATGAGCTGGGAATCGACCGCAATCTATTATCGCCTGCTCAACGAGATCGTGCGCGAGCGGCTGGGTGGGCTGCATTCGGCAAAGCTGCTGCTCTGGTCGTTCGATTTTTCTGAGATTGCCGAGCGGCAGCATCATGGTGACTGGGACGGTGCCGGCGCGCTGCTGATCGATGCCGCGCGCAAACTCGAGGCCGGCGGCGCGCAAGGCCTGCTTTTGTGCACCAATACAATGCACAAGTTGGCCGACCAGGTGCAGGCGGCTGTGTCGATCCCGCTGATCCATATCGCCGATGCCACTGCGATGGCGATCAGAAAAGCCGGCATGCAGCGTCCGGCGTTGCTGGCGACACGCTTCACCATGGAGCAGGATTTCTACAAGGGCCGGCTTGCCGACAAATATGGCCTGTCGCCAGTGGTGCCTGACGACGCCGGGCGCGACATGGTCCATCGCGTCATCTACGAGGAACTCTGCCAGGGCATCGTCACCGAAACCTCGAAGGCCGCCTATGTCGCCGAGGCAAACCGCTTGCGCGGCGAAGAGGGCGCGGACAGCCTGATCATGGGCTGCACCGAGATCACCATGCTCATCGGCCAGGGCGATTTCGACATTCCGGTTTTCGACACGACGCGCATCCATGCCGAGGCGGCGGTGGAATTCGCGCTCGGTTGATGCGCGTCTCCTAAAGTGGCTGGAGCCATCTGGCGCGGCATTTTTCCTCCGCTAGAATGCCCCGCAATTTCAAGCAGGCATTTCGAGGGGACACGATGGATTTTGCGCTTCCATGGCCGACGAGCCAGGGCGAATGGCTGGCCTGGTCGAGCGCGGTCTTCACCGTCCTGCTCGGCCTTCTGTTCTTCCTGGCGCCGGCTCTGGCGTTCCGCATCCTGCGCCTGCAGGCGAAACCCGAGAAGGCGGCGGCGATCGCCGAAGGGCGAGGCCGCATGTCGGGCTTCTATCTCGGGGTCGGCCTGTGCTGCATCCTGCTCGCGCAGCCGCTGGTCTACATGGCGCTCGGCTTCTCCTGGCTGTTCACCGCCTTCGGCCGGCTGCTGTCGATGATGTCGGATGGCGCCAATACACCTTTCAATTGGGTTTCGATCGTGGTGGAATTGGCGCTCGCGGCCTTGCCGCTCGCCTTTGCCTTCGGCTTTGTGCCCTGAATCGAAGGCTATTCCGGCGCGCGGGACGCTGATCTTTCGCCGGATGCGACAATAGTGCCTGAAAACCATGCGGAACGACGCATTGCGGTCTTAAAATGCCTGTGCTAGACGGCAATCGACTTTCGGCCGGGGATAGCGGAAGCCGCGCCTCCGTGCTTGGAAAAATGCAGTAAGGTCAAAGATTTAGCCAGAGTTTTTGCTCGCGCCAACAATCTGCGGCCTGTCAGACAAGAGAAAAGACGGTCCGTGGCTCAATCGTCATCGCCAATCTCAGGTGTCGCAGAACGCTATGCCGGTTCGCTGTTCGAACTGGCATCGCAGGCAAATTCCGTGACCAAGGTCGAGGCCGACCTCAACAGTTTCGAGACGATGCTGGCGGGCAGCGCGGACCTCACCCGGCTGATCAACAGCCCGGTGTTTTCCAGCGAGGACCAGGCCAAGGCCATCGCGGCGATCGCCGACAAGGCCGGCATCACCGGCCTGACCGGCAATTTCCTGCGCGTCGTCGCCAAGAACCGCCGACTGTTCGCGGTGCCCGGCATGATCAAGGCGTTCCGCCAGATCGCCGCCGAGCACCGTGGCGAGGCTGCCGCCGAAGTCACTTCGGCTCATGAGCTGACGGCGGCGCAGCAGACCGAACTCAAGGCGGCGCTGAAGAGCGTTGCCGGCAAGGACGTGGCCATTTCCGTCACCGTCGACCCGTCGCTGCTCGGCGGGCTGGTGGTCAAGATGGGCTCGCGCCAGATCGATACGTCGCTCAAAACCAAACTCAATTCGCTCAAGCTTGCACTGAAAGAGGTCGGCTGATGGACATCCGCGCCGCGGAAATTTCCGCAATTCTGAAAGACCAGATCAAGAATTTCGGCAAGGAGGCCGAGGTCTCCGAAGTCGGACAGGTGCTGTCCGTCGGTGACGGCATCGCCCGCGTCTACGGCCTCGACAATGTCCAGGCCGGCGAAATGGTCGAATTCCCCGGCGGCATCCGCGGCATGGCGCTCAACCTCGAAGCCGACAATGTCGGCGTCGTCATCTTCGGCGCCGACCGCGACATCAAGGAAGGCGACACCGTCAAGCGCACCGGCGCCATCGTCGACGCGCCTGTCGGCCCCGGCCTGCTCGGCCGCGTCGTCGACGCGCTCGGCAATCCGATCGACGGCAAGGGTCCAATCAAGGCGACCGAGCGCAAGCGCGTCGACGTCAAGGCGCCGGGCATCATCCCGCGCAAGTCGGTGAACGAGCCGATGTCGACCGGTCTCAAGGCCATCGACGCGCTGATCCCGGTCGGCCGCGGCCAGCGCGAGCTGGTCATCGGCGATCGCCAGACCGGCAAGACCGCCATCATCCTCGATACGATGCTCAACCAGAAGTCGGTGCACGACAACGGCCCCGAGAAGGAAAAGCTCTACTGCGTCTACGTCGCCGTCGGCCAGAAGCGCTCGACCGTCGCGCAGTTCGTCAAGGTGCTGGAAGAGCGCGGCGCGCTCGAATATTCGATCATCGTCGCCGCCACCGCTTCCGATCCGGCGCCGATGCAGTTCCTGGCGCCGTTCACGGCCTGCACCATGGGCGAATATTTCCGCGACAACGGCATGCATGCGCTGATCAGCTATGACGATCTGTCGAAGCAGGCGGTGGCCTATCGCCAGATGTCGCTGTTGCTGCGCCGTCCGCCGGGCCGCGAAGCCTATCCGGGCGACGTCTTCTACCTGCACTCGCGCCTGCTCGAGCGCGCCGCCAAGCTCAACGACGATCTGGGCGGCGGCTCGCTGACCGCGCTGCCGGTCATCGAAACGCAGGCCAACGACGTGTCGGCCTACATCCCGACCAACGTGATCTCGATCACCGACGGCCAGATCTTCCTCGAAACCAACCTGTTCTTCCAGGGCATTCGTCCGGCCGTCAACGTCGGCCTGTCGGTGTCGCGCGTCGGTTCCTCGGCGCAGATCAAGGCGATGAAGCAGGTTGCCGGGTCGATCAAGGGCGAGCTCGCGCAATACCGCGAAATGGCTGCTTTCGCGCAGTTCGGCTCGGATCTCGACGCCGCCACGCAGCGCCTGCTCAACCGCGGCTCGCGCCTGACGGAGCTGTTGAAGCAGCCGCAGTTCTCGCCGCTGAAGACCGAAGAGCAGGTCGCGGTGATCTTCGCCGGCGTCAACGGCTATCTCGACAAGCTGCCGGTCAACCAGGTCGGCAAGTTCGAGCACGGCCTGCTCAGCCACATGCGTTCGGCCGGCAAGGACGTCCTCGACGCCATCCGCAAGGAAAAGGCGCTGTCGGACGATCTGCGCGCCAAGCTGAAGGCCGAGATCGACGCCTTCGCCAAGACCTTCGCCTGAGCGAAGTGCAAGACGGGATCAGGTTTGAAGCATGCCTTCATTAAAAGACCTTCGTAACCGTATCGCCTCGGTCAAGGCGACGCAGAAGATCACCAAGGCGATGCAGATGGTCGCCGCGGCGAAGCTGCGCCGTGCGCAAGAGGCGGCGGAAGCGGCGCGTCCCTATTCGGAGCGCATGGGTTCCGTCCTGGCCAACATCACCCAGGCTGTCGGTGGCGGTGGCGATGCCCCGGCGCTGATGACTGGAACCGGCAAGGACGACGTGCATCTGCTTGTCGTATGCACCGCCGAGCGCGGCCTGTGCGGCGGCTTCAATTCGCAGATCGCCCGTCATGCCCGCGACCATATCCGCCGGCTTCTGGCCGATGGCAAGCAGGTCAAGATCATCTGCGTCGGCAAGAAGGGTTTCGACATCCTGCGCCGCGACTATGCCGCGATGATCATCGAACGCGTCGATCTGCGCGAGGTCAAGACGCTCGGCTTCGTCAATGCCGATGCGATCGCCCGCAAGGTCATCCACCTGTTCAACGAGGGCGCCTTCGACGTCTGCACGCTGTTCTACTCGCAGTTCAAGTCGGTGATCAGCCAGGTTCCGACCGCGCAGCAGATCATTCCGGCAGCTTCCGCCTCTTCGGCTCAGCCCGAGTCGGCGGATGGCGCCAGCGCCGTCTACGAGTATGAGCCGGAGCCGGGCGAAATCCTGTCCGACCTCATCCCGCGCAACATCGCGGTGCAGGTATTCCGCGCGCTGCTCGAAAACGCGGCGGGCGAAATGGGCGCCAAGATGAGCGCCATGGACAATGCGACGCGCAACGCCGGCGAGATGATCAACAAGCTGTCGATCACCTACAACCGCCAGCGGCAGGCGCAGATCACCAAGGAACTGATCGAAATCATTTCGGGCGCCGAGGCGCTCTAGGCGCGGTCTGCGGGTCATTGGCCCGCGAACCGGACCGCGTGAGAAACAAAGGACGAAAAGGGTAAAGACGATGGCGAAAGCAGCGACCCCCCAGAAGGCAACCCCGAAGACGGCAGCCCCCAAGGCAGCAGCCCCCGCGAAGGCCGCCAAGGCCCCGGCCGCGGCAGCAAAGGCGGCTCCGGCCAGGGCAGCAGCAGCCAAGACGCAGGCCGTGGCCACCAAGGCCACCGGGGTTGTCGGCAAGGTCCGCCAGGTCATCGGCGCTGTCGTCGACGTGCAGTTCGGCGAGCATCTGCCGCCGATCCTGAACGCGCTCGAGACCAACAATGTCGGCAACCGACTGGTGCTCGAAGTTGCCCAGCATCTGGGTGAAAACACGGTGCGCTGTATCGCCATGGACTCCACCGAAGGTCTGGTGCGTGGCCAGGAAGTGCGCGACACCGGCGGCCCGATCGCCGTGCCGGTCGGCCCGGGCATGCTCGGCCGCATCATCAACGTCATCGGCGAGCCGGTCGACGAGGCAGGCCCGGTCGACGCGGTCGAATTGCGCTCGATCCATCAGCCGGCTCCGGCCTATATCGAACAGTCGACGGAAGCGCAGATCCTGATCACCGGCATCAAGGTGCTCGACCTGCTCGCGCCCTACGCCAAAGGCGGCAAGATCGGCCTGTTCGGCGGCGCCGGCGTCGGCAAGACCGTGCTGATCCAGGAACTGATCAACAACATCGCCAAGGCGCATGGTGGTTACTCGGTGTTCGCCGGCGTCGGCGAGCGCACCCGCGAAGGCAACGACCTTTACCACGAGTTCATCGAATCCGGCGTCAACAAGAAGGGCGGCGGCGAAGGCTCGAAGGCGGCGCTGGTGTACGGCCAGATGAACGAGCCGCCGGGCGCGCGTGCCCGCGTCGGCCTGACCGGCCTGACGGTCGCCGAATATTTCCGCGACCAGGGCCAGGACGTGCTGTTCTTCGTCGACAACATCTTCCGCTTCACGCAGGCTGGCTCGGAAGTGTCGGCGCTGCTCGGCCGTATCCCGTCGGCCGTGGGCTATCAACCGACGCTCGCCACCGACATGGGCGCGCTGCAGGAACGCATCACCACCACCACCAAGGGCTCGATCACCTCGGTGCAGGCGATCTACGTGCCGGCCGACGACTTGACCGACCCGGCGCCGGCGACCTCGTTCGCTCACCTTGACGCGACGACGACGCTGAACCGTTCGATCGCCGAAAAGGGCATCTATCCGGCCGTCGATCCGCTCGATTCGACCTCGCGCATGCTCGACCCGCTGGTCGTCGGCGAGGAGCACTATGGCGTCGCCCGCCAGGTGCAGTCGATCCTCCAGCGCTATAAGTCGCTGCAGGACATCATCGCCATCCTTGGCATGGACGAGCTCTCGGAAGAGGACAAGCAGACGGTGGCCCGCGCCCGCAAGATCGAGCGCTTCCTGTCGCAGCCCTTCTTCGTCGCCGAGGTGTTCACCGGCGCGCCGGGCAAGCTGGTCGACCTCGCCGACACCATCAAGGGCTTCAAGGGCCTCTGCAATGGCGACTATGACCATCTGCCGGAAGCCGCCTTCTACATGGTCGGCGGCATCGACGAAGCGGTCGAGAAGGCACAGCGCCTCGCGGCTGAAGCGGCTTAATCAAGGGAATAGGGAGTAGTCAGTAGTCAGTAGTGAATAGCAGCTGGGTGATCGGGCGGTTGTCCTCTCTCCCTACTTCCTGCTCACTATTCCCTACTCGCTAATTTGATCATGGCTGAAGCTTTCAAATTCGAACTGGTCTCGCCGGAGCGCCTGCTGGTTTCCGCCGAGGTCGAATCCGTCGTCATTCCAGGCGCCGAAGGCGAGATGACCGTCATGGCGCATCACGCACCGGTCATGACCACGATCAAGCCGGGCGTCGTCACGGTGAAGAACGCCTCGGGCAGCGAAGAACGCTATGTCGTGTTCGGCGGCTTCGCCGACATCGTCCCGGCCGGCTGCACGCTGCTGGCGGAATCGGCGGTCGCGGTGAAGGATGTCGACCGCGCCGATCTCGCCCGCCGCATCCAGGAAGCCAGGGAAGACGCCGCCGACGCCAAGGACGACCAGGCGCGCAGCAAGGCGGAACAGTTCCTTGGCCAACTCACCACGCTGGAAGGCGCCATCCTGCCGGCTTGACCCTCAACTCAGAAGCGAAGTGAAAAGCGGGGCACTTGCCTCGCTTTTTTGTTTCGTTCGAGCGGCGAGAATTCAGCTATGGCGCGATGCTGTGGCGCCGGCATCAAAGTCCTCTATGGCCCGCTGATCCGTGCCAGTTCCGCCTTACGGCCCTTTGGCCTCTATGCCGAGCGCAGCAAAAGCCAAGGTCGTGCCGTCCCGCCGCAGGTGGACGAGATGGACGGCGACGAGTTCGATCAGCGTCTGGCGCTCGGCGTGATCCCTGGCGAAGCCGGCCAGATCGAACACCGCCGTCACGGTTTCGTTGGCCGGCAGCTGCTGGTCCAGAAGCGCCGTCAGCGGCGCGTCGAGCGGATCGGTGAAATGGCCCTCCGGCAAGGTTTTTCCGCGCGCCGCGCAAGCGGCGATCCAGGCAGCAACGACCAGCGTAAGGTGGACCAGTTCGGTGCCGGCTTCGAGGCACTCGATGGCCGAGGCGATGATGCGCTGAGGCAGCTTCTGGCTGCCGTCATTGGCGATCTGCGCCGTGCGGTGGGCAAGTGCCGTGTTCGAGAAACGCTCGGCAAGCTCGGCCGTATAGGCTGATGTGTCGAGGCCGGCATCGTCCGGCAATGTCGATTTGGCCTCCTCCCACAGCGCATCGACGAACCGCCTTATCGCCGGATCGGCAAAGGCGCGATCGACCGTGGGGTGGCCGCTGAGCAGGCCGAGATAGGCGATGCCCGAATGCGCGCCGTTGAGAAGCCTCAGCTTCATATCCTCGAAGGGAGCGACATCGCCGACCATGGTGACGCCGAATTTTTCCCAGGCCGGGCGGCCCGTGGGGAAACTATCTTCGATCACCCATTGGCTGAAGGGTTCGGTCATCACGGGCCAGGCGTCCTCGATACCAAGTTCACCTGATATCCGCGCCCTGTCGGCATCCGTCGTGGCCGGCACGATGCGGTCGACCATGCTCGAGGGAAATGCGACATGACCGGCGATGTGGCCGGCGATTCCAGCACCGCCCGCCAAGCCAAGACCGGCATCGCGCAATTCAGCGAATTCGATGAGCAGCCTGTGCAAGGTGGCGCCGTTGGCCGGCAGGTTGTCGCAACAAAGCACGGTGAAGGGCGGGATGCCGGCAGCCAGCCTCCAGGCGAGCGCTTCGGTCAGAAAACCATGCGCCGTCTTCGGCGTTCGCGGATTGGCCAGGTCGTGGACGATGTCGGGATGCGCCGCGTCCAATCCGCCACCGGCAGCCCGCAGATAGGCTTTCTCGGTGATCGTCAGCGTCACGATGCGGGTGCGCGGATCGGTCAGCACCGCCAGAACCGCGGCCGGGTCTTCCGGTGCTACCAGCATCGAGCCGATGGAGCCGATGACATGCAGCTTCTCGCCGCCGCTGCCGCGGATCGCAAGTGTGTAAAGCCCATCCTGCGGCGCCAGCGCGTCGCGCGTGTCGGCGCTGCGCAGCGACACGCCTGTTATGCCCCAGCCCATTTCGCCGGCAGCCAGGCATTCATCGACATAGGCGGCCTGGTGGGCGCGGTGAAAGGCGCCGACGCCCAGATGCACGATGCCCGGTGCAACCGCACCGCGATCATATCGAGGCGCGGCGACCTTGGCCGGTAATGCGGGCGCCGTGCGGTTGGAAAGGCGGCGGTCTGTCATCGGTTCGCGCACTCATCTCGTGAAACGGCTGGTCATGGAACGGCGGTGATCCGGAGGCGGATCGCAAGCCGCGGAACACTGGCGGCGTAACACCGGCGGCGTTCGCCGACAATGCTCAGCTTTGCTCAAAAGTCATCATACAACAATCCAATTTTTGTATGTTGACATTATTTCTGGTCAACCCTACCGATAGGGCCGGGAGGATGGCCGTGGCACTGATCAATGCGGATTTGCTGTTTCCAGCCGAGGCGCGTCCGCTCTCGATCGCCCGCGATCTCTATGCCGGCATCAAGGACCTGCCCATCGTCAGCCCGCACGGCCACACCGACCCGCGCTGGTATGCGTTGAACGAGCCGTTCCCCGATCCCGCGCAGCTGCTCATAGTGCCGGACCACTATATTTTTCGCATGCTGTTCAGCCAGGGCGTGCGGCTGGAGGCTCTCGGCGTACCGACCCTCGATGGTGCGCCCGTCGAAACCGACGGCAGGGCGATCTGGCGGCTGTTCGCCGAGCACTACTACCTCTTCCGTGGCACGCCGACCCGGCTATGGTTCGACCATGTGCTCGCGGATCTGTTCGCTATCGAAGAGCCGTTGAGCGCCGCAACCGCCGATCGCCATTACGACACGATCGCGACGGTGTTGCAGTGGGAGAATTACCGTCCTCGCGCGCTGTTCGAACGCTTCAACATCGAGGTCATCGCGACGACCGAAGGCGCGCTCGACGATCTCAAATGGCACCAGATGATCCGCGACAGCGGCTGGGAGGGCCGCGTCGTCACCGCCTATCGGCCGGACGCCGTCGTCGATCCCGATTTCGAAGGTTTTTCGGCCAATCTGGACCGGCTCGGCGAGATCACCGGCTGCGACACCGGGACCTGGGCCGGCTATCTCGACGCGCATCGCCAGCGGCGCGCCTTCTTCAAGAGTTTCGGCGCGACCTCGACGGATCACGGCCATCCGACGGCCGAGACCGCCAATCTGTCCGATGCCGCTGCGCAGGAGTTGTTCAACCGGGTCCGCGCCGGCTCGCAGGACGAGCGCGAACGAAAGCTGTTTCGCGCCCAGATGCTGACCGAGATGGCCAAGATGAGCCGGGATGACGGGCTGGTGCTGCAGATCCATCCGGGCTCCTGGCGCAACCATTCGCCTGGCGTTTTCCAGAAATTTGGCAGGGACAAGGGCTTCGATATCCCGACGCGCACCGACTATGTGACGGCGCTGAAGCCGCTGCTCGACTGTGTCGGGCTGGAGCGCGATCTCACCGTCATCCTGTTCACGCTGGATGAGTCCAGCTATGCGCGCGAACTGGCGCCGCTGGCCGGCGTCTATCCGGCGCTGAGGCTCGGGCCGGCCTGGTGGTTCCACGACAGTCCGGAAGGCATGCGCCGTTTTCGCGAGATGACGACCGAGACCGCCGGCTTCTACAACACGGTCGGCTTCAACGACGACACCCGCGCCTTTCCGTCGATCCCCGCCCGTCACGACGTGGCGCGCCGCGTCGATTGCGCGTTCCTGGCGCGTCTCGTCGCCGAGCACCGGCTGCGTGAGGACGAGGCGCATGAACTCGCGAAGGAGCTTGCCTACACGCTTGCCAAGAATGCGTACCGGCTCTGAGCCGGACGTTTCGATTTTCAAAGGGAGGAAGTCAGTAATGTTGCATTTCTCGAAATTGACGGCGGCCACGTTTGCCTTCGGCTCGCTGCTGATCGGCATAGCCAATGCCGAAACCGTGCTGCGATCCTCGGATACCCATCCGGACGGGTACCCGACCGTCGAGGCGGTCAAGTACATGGGCGACCTGATCAAGCAGCGCACCGCCGGCCGCTATTCGATCGAGGTCTATCACTCGGCGCAGCTCGGCGAGGAGAAGGACACGATCGAGCAGACCCAGGCCGGCGTCATCGACCTCGACCGTGTCTCGATGGGACCGTTCAACGGCATCGTACCGGAGACCGCCGTGCCGTCGTTGCCCTACATGTTCCGCTCCGTCGAGCACATGCGCCACGTCATGGACGGGCCGATCGGCGACCAGATCCTGAAGGCGTTCGAGGCGCATGATCTCGTCGGTCTCGCCTTCTACGATTCCGGCGCGCGGTCCTTCTACAACACCAAGAAGGACATCACCTCGATGGCCGACATGAAAGGCATGAAGTTCCGCGTCATCCAATCGGACGTGTTCGTCGACATGGTCAACGCGCTTGGCGCCAATGCGACACCGATGGCCTATGGCGAAGTCTATTCGGCGCTGCAGACCGGCGTCATCGACGGCGCCGAAAACAACTGGCCGAGCTTCGAATCCGCCAAGCACTACGAAGTCGCCAAGCATTACACGATGGACCAACACCAGATCGTGCCGGAAGTGCTGGTCATGTCGAAGGCAAGCTGGGACAAGCTGTCGCCGGAAGACCAGGCGATCGTGCGTCAGGCGGCCAAGGACAGCGTCGTCAAGATGCGCGAACTCTGGGACGCGCAGGAGAAGAAGTCGCGCGGCATCGTCGAGGCCGCGGGCGTCAAGGTCAGCGAGATCGACAAGCAGCCGCTGATCGACGCGATGAAGCCGGTCTACGACAAGTACCTGTCGACACCCGAGCTCAAGGACCTGGCCGCCCGTATACAGGCCGAGAAATGAACGGCACGGGCAACGGACCGAGCAGCGCGGAGGTCCCCGCGCTGCCTTCGGGCGCGTCGGCCATGCGAGGCTTCTGGCTGAGCGCGGAACGGGTGCTCTCCGGGCTTGCACGGTTGGCACTTTGGGTCAGCGGCGCCGGGCTGACGCTGATGACGATCATCATCTTCTGGCAGGTGTTCTCGCGCTATGTGCTGAACCGTTCGCCGAGCTGGACCGAATCCTTCTCGGTGCTGCTGATGGGCTGGTTCATTTTTCTCGGTGCCGCCGTCGGCGTGCGCGAGCGCACGCATCTGGGCTTCGACGTGCTGCTCTATGTCCTGCCTGCCTCGGCCAAGGCGGTGCTGCGCAGCATTTCCGATCTTGTCGTGCTGGCCTTCGGCGCAGGCATGATCGTCTACGGCGTACAACTGGCCAGGCTGACCTGGAACACGGTCATGCCTTCGCTGGCTTTGCCGGGGGGCGTCAGCTTCCTGCCAGTCATCCTGGGTGGCGCGCTGGTATGCCTTTTTTCGCTGGAGCGGCTGGCCGGACGTTTTGCCGGCCTGCCCGTCGATGCCGACATCCATGCGACCGGCGAGGAGCTTTGAACCATGGCGCTCACCGTTCTCTTCGGTACCTTCGTCTTCCTGCTGATCATCGGCACGCCGATCGCGTTCTGCCTCGGCGTCGCAAGCTTCGCGACGATCCTCACGCTCGGCCTGCCTCCGGTCGTGGTATTCCAGCGGCTGAATTCCGGCGTCAGCGTCTTTTCGCTGATGGCCATACCGTTCTTCATCTTCGCCGGCGACCTGATGGTGCGTGGCGGCATCGCCGCGCGGCTGGTCGCTCTGGCGGGCTCCCTGGTCGGCCATTTGCGCGGCGGTCTGGGGCAGGTCAACATCGCGGCATCGACCTTGTTCGGCGGCATTTCGGGCTCGGCGGTGGCCGATGCCTCCGCGGTCGGCGGACTGATGATCCCGCAGATGAAGGCGCGCGGCTACGGCGTCGACTATGCCGTCAACATCACGTCGGTCGGCGCCATCATCGCCCTTCTCATTCCACCGTCCCACAACATGATCATCTATTCGATTTCGGCCGGCGGCCGTATCTCGATCGCCGACCTGTTCACGGCTGGCGTGCTGCCGGGTCTGCTGCTGGCGTTGTCGCTGATGACAACGGCCTATTGGGTCGCCAGCCGCCGCGGCTACCCGACGGAGCCGTTCGCCGGCTTCGGCCGGGCCTTGCAGCTGCTTGTCGCCGCCATTCCCGGGCTCATCCTGATCGGCATCATTTTCGGCGGCGTCAGGTCCGGCATCTTCACCGCGACTGAGAGCTCCTGCATCGCCATCGTCTATGCCTTCCTGGTGACGCTGATCATCTACCGCTCGATGAGCTGGAGCGACTTCGTCGCCGCCACGACGGCAGCGGTGCGCACGACGGCGATGGTGCTGATGATCATCGGCTGCGCGGCCGCCTTCGGCTGGCTGCTCGCCTATCTCAGGGTGCCGGCCTCGCTCGTCGCCTTCCTGCAATCGGTATCCGACAACAAGCTTGTCATCCTACTGCTGCTCAATCTCATCCTGCTCATCCTCGGCACGTTCATGGACATGTCGCCGCTGATCATCATCACGACGCCGATCTTCCTGCCGGTGGTCATGGCCTATGGCGTCGATCCGGTGCATTTCGGCGTGATCCTCATCCTCAATCTCGGCATCGGCCTTTGCACGCCGCCGGTCGGCGCGGTGCTGTTCGTCAGCTGCGCCATCGGCCGTATTCCGATCTGGACGGCGATGCGCTCGATCTGGCCATTCTATGGCGCCGCCTTCGCCGTGCTGATGCTCGTCACCTACATACCGGAAATCTCATTGTGGCTGCCGGGCCTGTTCCATTAGAGCGGTTCAGCGATCGGTGGAATCGCTGAACCGCTCTAACTCTTTGTTTTCACGCAATTCCACAGGGAAAACCGCTACGCGCCTTTCCTGGAATTGCTCTAGGAGGTCACTACGTGTCCGAGACCGCAAACGACCTCAGGGTCGAGAGAAAACCCAAGCTGTCGGAAACCGTCGTGGCGGCGATCCGCAGGCAGTTGCAGGCGGGCGAGATCCTGCCGGGCCACAAGCTGCCGACCGAGGGCCAACTGACCGAGACCTTCGGCGTCAGCCGCACCGTCATCCGCGAGGCGCTGGCCAAGCTTGCCGCCGACGGCCTTGTCGAGCCGCGGCAGGGCGCCGGGGTCTTCGTCACCGAGCACATCTCGACCATGTTCGGCGCGCTGGCAGCCGACATGGGCAACAAGGATTCCATCGCGCTCAACGTGCTCGAGGTGCGGCTGGCGATCGAGATCGAATCGGCCGGGCTCGCCGCCGTCCGTCGCAACGCCGCGCAGGAGGCGGCGATCCAGGAGGCCTTCTTCGAGTTCGAGCGGATGCTGCTCGACAGCCAGCCGACCGGACCCGCCGACCTTGCGTTCCACCGCGCCATCGCCAGCGCCACCAACAATCCGTTCTATGTCGAGATGCTCGACGTGCTCGGCCGCCGCGCCATTCCTTGCGACGTGACCTCGCCCTGGTCGACCGAACTGGTGCAGTCCGACAGCTACCAGCGCGGGCTGCAGCGCGAGCATCTGGTGATCCTGAACGCGATCACTTCAGGCGATGCCGAAACCGCGCGTGAGGCGATGCGCACCCATCTCGGCGCCAGCCAGCAACGCTACCGCGAGCGCCTGCAGGCGCGGCAGGCCTATTACGCCAGTTCGGTCAAGGCGGCCGCCGGCGAATGATCCACCAGCAGTCAGGACAGAGATGAGCCAGAACCACACCGACTACACATCGCGCTTCGCCATCGACCCGGCCGCGGCCGCTGCCATGGGAACGGACGAACTGCGCCATAATTTCCACATCGAAGACCTCTTCCAGCCCGGCCGCATCAGCCTGACCTACACCCACTACGATCGCATGATCGTCGGCGGCGCCATGCCGGTGGCGACGGCATTGCCGTTGGAAGCGATCAAGCCGACCGGCACCAGGGGTTTTCTCGACCGGCGCGAATTGATCGCCGTAAATATCGGCGGCGGCGGCATGATCGAAGCCAGCGGCCAGTCCTTCGACCTGCAGGCGCGCGACATGCTCTATCTCGGCATGGGCTCCAGCGATGTGTCATTCGCTTCGGCCGACAAGGCCGCGCCGGCCAAGTTCTACCTGCTCAGTGCGCCGGCGCACCAGGCTCATCCCAGCCGGCTGATCCGCCTCGATGACGCCAAGCGCCTCGACCTCGGCAGCAACGAGGCCTGCAACGAGCGCTCGATCTTCCAGTTCATCCATGCCGGGGGAACAAAAACCTGCCAGCTCGTCGTCGGCGTGACGCAGCTGGCGCCGGGGTCGATCTGGAACACCATGCCGTGCCATGTGCATGACCGGCGCATGGAGGCCTATCTCTATTTCGACCTGCCCGAGGCGGCGCGCGTCTTCCACTTCATGGGCGAGCCGGACGAGACACGCCACATCGTCATGCGCAACGAGGAGGCGGTGCTGTCGCCGGGCTGGTCGATCCATTCGGGCGCCGGCACGTCCAACTACGCCTTCATCTGGGCGATGGCCGGCGACAATGTCGACTACACCGATGTCGACCCGGTGGCGATGGACACGCTGCGGTGAGCGATCTCACAGCCTTCAGCCTGGCCGGCAAGCGCATCCTGGTGACCGGCGCCAACACCGGTATCGGCCAAGGCATCGCGGTCTCGATCGCGCGCGCCGGGGGCGCGGTGATCGGCGTCGGCCGCTCGTCGATGGCCGAGACCGCGAGCAAGGTCGCGGCTCTGGGCGGCCAATTCGAGGCGGTTGCCGCCGACCTTGCCGACACGGGCGCGGCCGGACCGATGCTCGGTCGTGTCTGGGACGAAAGCGGGCCGCTCGACGGGTTGGTCAACAATGCCGGCATCATCCGCCGCGCCGATGCCGTCGACCTGACGGTGACCGATTGGGACGATGTCATCGACGTCAATTTGAAAACGGCATTCCTGCTGTGCCAATCCTTTGCCCAGCGCATCCTTGCCGAGGGACGCCAGGGCAAGATCGTCAACATCGCCTCGGTGCTGAGTTTCCAGGGCGGCATCCGCGTTGCGTCCTACACGGCATCCAAGCATGGGGTGCTCGGCATCACCCGGCTGCTCGCCTGCGAGTGGGCGGCGAAAGGCATCAATGTCAACGGTATAGCGCCGGGTTATATCGAGACCAACAATACGCAGGCGCTGCGCGCCGACCCCGACCGTAGTGCCGCCATCCTCGGGCGTATTCCCGCCGGGCGCTGGGGCGAGCCGGGAGACATTGGCGATGCCGCCGTCTTCCTGCTGGCGCCGGCCTCGAACTACATGCATGGCGCGGTGGTGCCGGTGGACGGCGGCTGGCTGGCGCGGTGAGGAGATGGCAATGACCAAGCCGAAGACTTTCGCGCAAGCCGGCGAGGGCGCCTGGACACCGACCCCGGACGGCAACCGCCGGCGCGTGCTCCTATCCACCGACGAGCTGATGATGGTCGAATTCGGCTTCGACAAGGGCGGCGTCGGCGCGCTGCATTCACATCCGCATGTCCAGGCGAGCTATGTCGCCGAAGGCCGTTTCGAGGTGACCGTCGAGGGCCGCACCGAAATCCTGGAGACCGGCGGCAGCTTCATCGTGCCCTCCGGCCTGGTGCACGGCGTCAGGGCGCTGGAGGCCGGGCGTCTGGTCGACAGTTTTACGCCGCACCGCGCCGATTTTCTCGCCTGACCGGGCCGCCGACGATTTCTCGGCCAATGAAAAACCCGCGCCTCCAGGGAAGCGCGGGTTTGTTGCCTGGGCGCCAATGACGCCGCGGTACTCAAAACATCACCGCAGGATCGGAAACCTGCCGGATCATGATGAAGATAGACTTAATGCGCGTCAGGTGATGCGCCTGAGCAGGCTGAAAAGCCGTTCGAACGTCTTGCCATAGGGCGGGCGCAAAAGGGCTCCCGCGCTCAAGCGCGACTGCAGGAAGACCGGCTTTTGCTTGCTGAAGGTGCGGAACCCCCATTCGCCATGATAGGTGCCCATGCCGCTGGCGCCGACGCCGCCGAAGGGCTGGTTCTCCTGCACCAGATGCAGCATGCAGTCGTTGATGGTGACGCCGCCGGCGACGGTCTCGCGCAGGATGCGCCGGCGGTTGCCGCTGTCTGTGCCGAACCAGTAGAGCGCCAGCGGCCGGTCGGCCCGGTTCACATGGTCGATCGCGTCGTCGACCGTGGCATATTCGACAATCGGCAGCACCGGGCCGAAAATCTCCTCGCGCATCAGCCGCAGGTCGGGGCCGGCGTTGCTGACCAGGGTCGGCAAAAGCTTCCGGCCCGCGGTGCCGAGGTCTTCGCCGGCCGGGTTGATCTCGGTCACATCGGCGCCGGCCTCGCGGGCTTCCGCGATCATGGCGCGCAGCCGCTGGTAATGCCGGTCGCTGATGATGGCGGTATAGTCGGGATTGTCGCGCAGCGAGGGGTAGAGCCGCGCCACGGCGATTGCGAGCTTCGCGGCGACCGTGTCTGCCTGTCCCTTGGGCACCAGCAAATAGTCCGGCGCGATGCAGGTCTGCCCGGCATTCAACAGCTTGCCATAGGCGACGCTGGCTGTCGCCGCGTCGAGGTCGCAGGAGGCGTCGAGGATCGCCGGCGACTTGCCGCCGAGTTCGAGCGTGACCGGGGTCAGGTTGGCGGCGGCGGCGAGCGCGACCTGGCGGCCGACCGCGGTCGATCCGGTGAACAGCAGATGATCGAACGGCATCGAGACGAAGGCCCTGCCCATCTCGGCATCGCCGGTGATGACGCTGAGCTCATCGGGGGCGAAGTGCTCGGCGGCCAGTCTGGCCAGCAGCTCTGAGAAAGCAGGCGTCAGTTCGGAGGGCTTTGCCAGGACGCGATTGCCGGCGGCGAGCGCGGCCGTGACAGGCGCGACGGCCAGCTGAAAGGGGTAGTTCCAGGGCGATACGATGCCGACGACGCCGAGCGGCTGCGGCAGAAGGCGGTTTTTGCCCGGCAGGAAGGGCAAGGTGGTGGCGACACGACGCTCTCGCATCCAGCCGCCGACATGCGCAAGGGCGTGGCGAATGCCCGCGCGCACGACAAACAGTTCCGCAAGCCGCGTCTCGTGCGACGAGCGGCCGCCGAAGTCGGCGTCGATCGCGGCGCAGATTTCGGTCTCGTGCCGCTCGGTCAGCGCCAACAGGCGCCTGAGGCGGTCCTTTCTCAGGCCGAGGTCGGCAAAGGGCTGTTTCTCGAAGGCGGCGCGCTGCAGCCGGAACCGCTCGCCGAGGACATCCTGTCTCACCTGCAGCATCGCGCGCTCTCCTTGCTCCTGCCCAGCTTACATCAGGGCCAGCCTGAATCCAGCCAGAGCACATGCCGCAAGGAGAGGCGAGGCTCACATGGCTGTTTGACCTTCCGTTTGCATCCATGCCGTTGTATCGAATGCGGCAAGCTGAAATCTCCGACAAGGGCGCGTGGCGCATGATTCCGCAAATTCGTGTCACCGCCATGCGACACGGACTCATCATTACGCCGGACATGCTGCCCGGCAATGACGGGGCCAACATCAACGGGCCGTCGCTGATCAGCATGCCTGAATGGGTGCCCGGCCGGCTTGGTGCCTACTATCTCTACTTCGCGGACCACACGGGGGCCTATATCCGCCTCGCCTACTCCGATTCGCTGCATGGGCCTTGGCGCATCCACCCCGGCGGTGTGCTGTCTCTTGATCAATGTCCATTCATCGTCGGGCATATCGCCTCGCCCGATGTTCACATCGACCAGAAGCTTCGCCATTTCGTGATGTATTTTCACGGCCCGGCAAAATCCGGTGAAGGCCAGATGACCTTCGTCGCGACATCCGTCGACGGGCTTCGTTTCACTCCGCTTTCCGAGCCGCTCGGGCCGTCCTACGCGCGCATGTTCCGTCACGATGGCTGGTGGTACGGTTTGCTTGGGACGGGAGCGATCACCGTCTATCGATCGAGAAACGGCATTTCGGATTTTCAACGGGGTCCGGTCGTGCTGCCTGCCATGCGGCACGACCTCGCCCCACGGCATGTCGCGCTGCAGAAATCCGGCCGCTGGCTGCGGGTCTATTACACGCGTCGGGGCGACGCGCCGGAACGGATCCTTTACGGCACAATCGATCTCGCCGAGGATTGGCGGGACTGGACCGTGCGGGGCGACAGCGAAGTGTTGCGGCCGCTGACGGAGTTCGAAGGGGCCGGCTTGCCGATCCGCCCCAGTCGGACCGGCCTAGCCCAGGACAGCGAAAACGCGCTACGCGATCCGGCCATTTTTGAGCAGGATAATCAGACCTGGCTGCTCTATGCGGTCGCCGGAGAAAGCGGAATCGCCCTGGCCGAGCTTGGCTTTTCCGAGGTGCAAGCTGCGGCGGCCCGGAAGCCGATCGCGGCGTTACGCCGCCGCGCAAGGCGGCTTTTCTGGCACCTTCGACAGAAGGCGCCAATGCTGCCTTCGGCAATGAGACCCCGAAATAGAATTTTCATCGCCGGCTGCGCGCGCAGCGGCACCACGCTCAGCCTCAATCTGATGGGCTGTTTTGAGGATATCTATGTCCATATCAGCGAAGCGCCGTACCAGACACTGATCGATCTGGATCGCTACCAAGCCAACCTGGTCGTAAAACGCACTTTCGTGAGCTATAGGGATCTTGAAGATTTGCCCGCCTCGGTCGGCCTGATCTATTGCGTACGGCATCCTTTCGACGTGCTGACCAGCTCTCATCCGGAGACCGTCGATCTGCGGCCTTTTCACGTGACCATGGAGCGTTGGGAGGCGGAGTATGATGGTTTGATACGGCTGCGACAGGCCCAGCCGGAGAGAGTCATCTCCTATTTGCGCTATGAGGACGTGATCGCCGAACCGAACATCGCGCAGGCGAGGATTGCCCGATCCTTCGGCCTGGCGCCGGCTACGCTCTTCAGCCGCGATGCAAACAATCCCATCAGGTCCACCTCGCTGAGAAAATGGGAGCGCAATGAAGCGTTCAGGACCTATCTGCGCGGCCTGCCGCCGTCGTTTCTCGAGCGCGTGGACGGCTTCTGCCGGGAGTTCGGCTATGACAATTCGGCCGGCATATTGACGACGGAATTGGCTGAATGACGCAGGCAACCGGCATTCTGGCCGAGGATCGCAAGCGGCGCGTCCTGAAGGACGTGTTCGGCTTCGACGATTTCCGGCCAGGCCAGGCCGACGTCATGGACGCGTTGCTCGACGGGCGCCATGTGCTGGCCGTCATGCCGACGGGTGCCGGAAAATCGCTGTGCTATCAGGTTCCGGCGCTGGTTCTGGGCGGGCTGACCCTCGTCGTCTCGCCGCTGGTGGCGCTGATGCAGGACCAGGTCGCGGCGCTGCGGCTTGCCGGCGTCGCCGCCGATACGATCAATTCCGCGCTCGACCGCGAGGCCAATGTAGCGGCCTGGCGCCGCGTGGCATCGGGCCAGACGCGGCTGCTCTATCTGGCTCCGGAGCGGCTGATGACCGAGCGCATGCTCGACGCGCTCTCCAGGCTCGACGTCAGCCTGATCGCCATCGACGAGGCGCATTGCATCTCGCAATGGGGCCCGGCATTCCGGCCCGAATATGAAGACCTGTCGCGGTTGCGTGGCATCTTCGCCAATGTGCCGATCATCGCGGTGACGGCGACGGCCGACGAGAGCACGCGCGGCGACATCGCCGCCCGGCTGTTCGCCGAGCGCGTCGAAACCCTGGTGCTGGGTTTCGACCGGCCCAACATCAAGCTGGCGATCGAGTCCAAGCAGGATAGCAAGCGGCAATTGCTGCGGTTCATAGAGCGCCATGCGGGCAAGAGCGGCATCATTTATTGCCTGTCGCGCAAGAAGACCGAAGAGATGGCGGCGTTCCTCGAGAAGAACGGCGTCAGAGCGCTCGCCTATCACGCGGGCATGAGCAAGGAGGTGCGTGAGGCCAATCAAAACGCCTTCATGACACTGTCCGGCGTCGTCATGGTGGCGACCATCGCCTTCGGCATGGGCATCGACAAACCCGACGTCGCCTATGTCTTCCATACCGATATGCCGGGCAGCCTGGAAGCCTATTATCAGGAAATCGGTCGTGCCGGCCGCGATGGACGCGAGGCCGAGGCGCATATGCTCTACGGTCTTGGCGACATCCGCATGCGGCGGCTGTTCATCGACGACGAGGACGCCTCACCCGAGCACAAGAGACGATCGCATCGCCGGCTCGACACGCTGATCGGCTATTGCGAGACGGCGCAATGCCGGCGCCAGGTGCTGCTCGGTTATTTCGGCGAAGAGGCTCAAGCCTGCGGCAACTGCGACAACTGCCTCGACCAGGCGCCGCGCGCCGATGGCGGTGCCGAGGCGCGGAACATCCTCGCGGCGGTCGCGCAGAGCGGCGAGCGCTTCGGCGCGGCCCATGTCATCGATATCCTGCTCGGCCACGAGACCGAGAAGGTGCTGGCGAGAGGCCATCAGACGCTAAGCAGTTTTGGCACCGGCGCCGCGCACAGGAAGCCAGTGTGGCTGTCGCTGATCCGGCAACTGGTCGCCGGCGGGTTCTTGATACTGGATCCCGAGGGCCATGGCGGTCTCGCCATCTCCGAAAGCGGCCGCGCGCTCGGCCGTGGCGAGGTTGACTTCCGCTATCGCGTCGAGACGCGGGACCCTCTTGCGCGCGGCAGGAAGCGTTCGGGGGAAGGCTCCGCCGCCGGCGCCGAGGGCGTGGACGCCTCGCTGCTGGCGGCGCTCAAGGCGCTGCGGCTGCGGCTGGCCAAGGAGCGCCAGGTGCCGGCCTATGTGGTGTTTTCCGACCGCACGCTGATCGACATGGCCGAGCGGCGACCACGCGATCTGGACGATTTCGCCGAGGTGAACGGCGTCGGCGCGGCGAAGCTCAAGGAGTTCGGTGAGATCTTTCTCAGTGCGATCGCGGCGCACGCCACCGAATGACACGGCAATATCGGAACTGTCTTTGAAATTCGGCGCCTCAGCTGGTGAGGCAGCATTTCTTGAATTTCATGCCGCTGCCACAAGGACACGGATCGTTGCGTCCAACGTCGCGCCACGGGTTCGTGACCGGCGTTACATTCGACCATATCGAGTCCGCCAATGCGGACTGCCCGTCATCGTCCTCGTCGAGCTCGAAGCCATCGTCGCCGCCAAGGCCGCGGGTCCAATCCAGCGCCACAAGGACATCCTCGATGTAACTCAGACTGGCGCGGTCGAACCGGCCAATGTCACCGGGTTGTTGCTTGGCTTCCCGCAGGTCGCTTTCGAAATCGCTGCGTTCAAGCACATCTTCCGGTATACGGCCCTCGTCCCAGGCGCTGTAGACAAGCGGAACGAGGTCTCGCAAGGCTAGCATCGCGATCGCCTTCAGCCAGCCGACCCATGCATAATCCCAGTCGTCGGCCAACCTCTCCTTGTAGAACCGCTCCACGAAATCCCGCGTCCGGTCGCGCTCGATGCGACCTTCCCAGGTCAAAAAGGTCACCGCGCCAAATGCACCGTCGCGGATGAATTCGTCGACGGAGCGGTCGGCAATGATGCCGAACAGCGCGTCGGCGTCGCCGTCGAATACGCCTAGCCGCGCGGCGCGTCGTCTTCGCCCTCGACCATCAGCTTTCCGATCAATTCGCGAACCCAGCGCTGCCCGGCATGGCCGTGACAACGCTCGTGCCAGATCAAGCCGATATCGAACCGCTCGCTCAGCCAGGGCAGATCGATGATCGTCAGCCTTTCCGATTGGGCACGAAACAGCCGCCTGGGTACGAGCGCGACAAGATCGCTGCTGGAAACAATTTCGGGAATGAACAAGAACGAGCCCGCTGACATGACGACATTGCGCCGATAACCGAGAACCCCCAAGGCGTCGTCAACTGGTGTCTCGAAATTGCCGCCTCGCCGTGAGACGATGATATGTTCCAGCCTGACATAGTTCTCGATCGTCAGACCAGGCTTCAGATCCGGGTGGCTTTGCCTGCCGATGAGAACATATGTTTCCTCGTAAAGATGACATGCACGTAGATGCGGCATCGCGGGATCGGGTGTGGCGATCACCAAATCGATATCGCCGTTCGCCAACTGCTGTTCCATGAGGGCGGGGGACAGGTGCCAAACCGCCACGCGCACGCCTGGTGCTATCCGCCGGAGCGCTAAGACGAGCGGCATCACAACGGCTGCCTGGACATAATCCGAGCAAGCGATCGACACAGCGAGTTGCGCCGTTTCGGGATCGAAGTCCCTGTGGGATTGCAGTGTCGAGCGCACCCGATCCAACGCCTCGCGCAATTGCGGGGCAAGTTCTGTTGCCTTGGCGGTCGGGGTCATTCCGCGCTGGGCGGGAAGAAGCAAGGGATCGTCGAACAAATCCCGCAGCCGCGCGAGTTGCGCACTGACTGCCGGCTGGCTGAGATGCAGCTTCGCCGCCGCCTTGGTGACGTTCCGTTCGGCGAGCAGCACTTCGAGCGTTGCCAGAAGGTTGAGGTCGATGCGGCTGGTATCTACCACCTTTATTCCCGAACAAAATATAATCGATTTCAAATATGGCCGGAAAGCCTCCATCTTGCAAGCATCGACGCAGGAGCTTCACCAATCTCTCCCGCGGGAGGCAAGGATGGTCATCGTCAGTTTTCTTTATCCAATACTGAGCAAGCACGCTTCGATGCTGCCTATTATGTCGAGAAACATGTGCCCTTGGCCCCGGGCCTGCTTGGCGGCGCCGTCAGAGGCATTCATCGATGCCGGCTACACCAAGCGTCAGGCGCTCGAAGTGCTGATAGGGCTTGCCGCCAAGATCATCTCCAACTTCACCAACGCGCTGGCCCATACCGAGCTTTATGATCGGGTGAAGCCGCTGGCTTGGGTACATCCCAGCGAGCGCTGAAGCGCACCCCCCACTCCACGATAGAGACAGAGAAGCATGATGATGAAGAATATCCTGATTGTATCTGCGCACCCCGAACCAACCTCGCTCACCCGGCAGTTGGTCGATGTTACTGTCGAGACGCTTGGCGCCGCCGGACACGAGATCGTGCAATCCGAACTTTACGGCATGAAGTGGAAAGCAGTGTTCGACGCCGACGACTTTCCCGTCCGCACCAATCCCGACCGGCTGTCGTTCATCATGGAATCCGGCCATGCCTATGCGACCGGCAACCAGACGCCGGATGTTGTCGCCGAACAGGCCAAACTCCTTGCCGCGGACGCGGTCATCCTGCAGTTCCCGCTGTGGTGGTACAGCGTGCCCGCGATCCTGAAGGGCTGGATCGAACGCGTCTATGCCTTTGGTTTCGCTTATGGCTACCAGAACGGCACCAACGAGTTTCGCTTCGGGAACGGCATCCTGAAGGGCAAGCGCGCGCTGGTAAATGTTCAGGCCGGTGGACCTGTGGTGGACTATGGCCCGCGCGGGATCAACGCGCCGATTGAGCAGCTGCTCTTTCCGCTGACCCACGGCGCGCTCTTCTATCCGGGCATGGATGTGCTGCCCACGCACGCTGTCTACAGCGCCGGCCATGTCTCCACCGCCGAAGAGGTCGAGGCGATCAAGGCGGGCTGGCGCGCGCGACTCGCCGGGCTGTTCACGGACGCGCCAATCCCGTTCCGTGCGCAGAACGGAGGCGATTTCCCCGATCGCCACACCATGGCGGATGACGTCGCGCCGGGCCAGACCGGCATCGTCGCGCATGTCGAAAGGGTGGTCGAGACGGTTGACGCGTGAGGCACGACGATCATGAAGCCTTCGCTGATCGCGCTGGCCGCGGGAGCATTTGCCATTGGCACGACTGAGTTCGTGATCATCGGCCTGGTTCCCGGGATCGCGCGCGATCTCGGGATAACGCTCCCGGCGGCTGGTCTGCTCGTTTCCGGCTATGCCCTCGCCGTGACGGCCGGTGCCCCCACGGTCACGGCGTTAGTCGGGCATCTGCCGCGCCGGCCGCTAGCGGTTGGATTGATGCTGCTGTTCGCGCTCGGCAATCTCTTGAGCGGCTTCGCGTCCGGCTATGGCGCGATGCTGGCGGGACGCATCATCGTCCCGCTGGGCCTTCCCAATCGGGAAAGCCCTCGCACTGGTATCTCAGTATTGTGGTTTCGACCGTGTAGGCCAGAACAGGAAGGCGGCGGTGAGAGCTGCGGTGATAGCGAAATGGCACGTACTGGCTTCCGGCGACCAGCGGCTCGTCCACAGGCTGCGGTCAAAGGCTATGCGTCGCCAGCGCCACGCACCGCGCTTCGGAAACGGAGATCAGAAGGTTCGATTTCAACCTCGGCGACGTACCGAGCAGTATGCCGAGTAGTCTTCGGCTCTCAGAACATCGATCGACAATATCGGATTCGTGGACACCCTCTTCCTGGAACCGCATCCCAGCTTAAGCGGAGAACATCATGATTTCACCCTACACAATAAACGTCCCTGACGAACGGCTCGCCACGATCAGAGCCAAGGTCGAGGCTTATGACTGGAGCCAGCTGCCGGATGCGGGAGGCTGGTCGGCGGGGGTCGGGGTTGATGACCTCAAGCGACTCGCCGCTTATTGGCGGGACAGCTATGACTGGCGTGCGGTCGAACGGCGCCTCAACGCGCTGCCCAACTTCACGGCCGACGTGGAAGGCGAGCACCTCCACTTCGTTCATGTGAAAGGCGACGGCTCCAAGCCGCCCGTCCTGCTTCTCCACGGCTGGCCGGGCTCGTATCTCGAGTTCGGGCGGCTGTTGGAGCCGCTCGCAGCGGACGGGCACGATGTTGTCGTCCCCTCGCTTCCTGGCTTCGCGTTCTCCAACCCGATCACGCGCCCGATCGGCCCGCGGCGGGCTGCTGCGCTCGTGCATGGGCTGATGATTCAACTGTTCGGCGACGCGCGGTATTTCATTCAAGGGGGCGATTGGGGCCACGGCATCGCGGCCTGGGCAGCGCATGATCGCCCGGACGCTCTGCTCGGCATCCATATTAACATGATGACCGTGCGTGCGGAGGACGCCGCTCCGACGACCGGCGAGGAGAAGTCCTTCGCCGCCAAGCGGGCCGCGATTGCCGATCAGGAGAGCGCCTACTTTCACGAGCAGGAAACCCGTCCGCAGACGCTCGGCATCGCGATGGCCGACAGCCCGGTCGGAGCGGCGGGCTGGATACTCGAAAAATTCGGCAAGTGGGCCGATCTTCCGACAACCGCCAATGGCGACCCCGACATCTGGAGCAAGTTTTCCGAGGAGGAACTCCTCACCAACATCATGCTCTACATCGCGCCGGCATCGTTCGTGACTGCAACCTGGATCTACTACGGCAGCCGGCTTGAGAAGTCGCTAATGCTTCCGGCCGGCACCCGCATCCAGGTGCCGACCGGCGTCGCGGCCTTCCCCGATCCGGTGTTCTTGCCGCCGCCGCGCTCGTTCGCGGAGAAGACCTACAACATCGTGCATTGGACCGACATGCCGCGGGGCGGCCATTTCGCCGCGCTGGAAGAGCCGGAACTGATGCTGGCCGACCTGCGCGCCTTTATCGCGACGGTGTCGGGAGCGCGCTCCTGAAGGTGGAGATATCTCCGAACCAAATTCATCGTAACCGAGGCTTTACGACGGGCGAACAAGCGAGGTAGGCGTCGATCACGTCGCCGGCTCCTGCTGGTGCGAAGACGGCGTGACCCCAAAACCGGATGCTGGGGCGCCCCAACGGTGATCGCAGCTGCAATGACGAACGTTTCGATAGGAGTAGAAAAATTGCGTTTCATTGATGCCGTGACGGGCGATGCCGCTGCAATAGTGTCAGTCGTGAACGGGGCATACAGGGCCAATGGCGCAGTTGAGGGATGGACCAACGAGCGTGGGTTGCTTGATGGACCGCGCATCGGCGAGGAGGGCGTTCGTGCGCTCATCGCGCGGGGACGCATTCTTCTGCTGCGCCGGTTGACGGATGGCGCGATCTCCGGCTGCATCAACATCGCGATAGACGACGATGGCGCGTGGCATACGTCGATGCTCGCCGTGGCTCCGGACGAGCAGACCGCGGGCATCGGAAAGTTGATCAAGCAGGAGGTCGAGCGACAGGCTGCGGCGGCTGGGGCGCCACGGATGCGAATGGAGGTGATCCGGCAGCGTGAGGCATTGATCGCTTGGCATCGCCGGCGTGGATACGAGCTGACGGGCGAAACTCTAGCATTCCCCTACGACGACCCTTCGGTCGGTCATCCGCTGCGCCCCGATCTGGAACTTGTTGTTATGGAAAAGCAGTTGAACTCCACCGTTGGCTGAGTGTCAGCCACATTCATGCGCGTGCCGGCTTGTCGCAAACATCAGATCAAATCTCTATTCCCGAAGCTCGGGCGGTCGCAGAGCACCTACAATCCTTCCCGTTTCACCATCCTTTTCGGGAGGGCGGGCCGCGCTTCGCGATGTCGTCTGCCACCTCAGGTCCGCCGTCCTTCTGCGGCGGTCGCTACAGCCGCTTGAAACTCTGCGGGTGTAGGAGTGCGATGAAACGCCTGAGCGCTAGCCGGCAAAGCGATCCAAGGCTGTTTGCGAGAAGTCCAGATATGCACGTAGGGTTCGATCTCCCTACTCCGGACGAGCGTCCCCGCACGAAGTATCAGCATTCCGGGAACGGCCGAGTTCCGATTGGCAAGGCGGGTCATGCAAGCCTCACACCCGATATGCTCTGAGGCGGCCCGTTCCGCGCCGTTCAAAGCGAAGGTCGTGGCCGCGCCTTGGAAGCAGATAGGTGACTCAGGTAGCATGGCGTGCAGCGCGAAGGCACTTCCACTCCACGTCTGACAATCTTCGCAGTGGCAGGCGTAACTCGCCGGCAATTCCTCCAACGCTATTTGATACGTCACCGCTCCACAGCGGCATCGCCCTCGAAGCATCTCGTTCTCCATCAAAAGACGTCCTGAAACTGTGCTGCGGGCCGGTGACGAGCTTAGATCAGCGATCAAAAAGAGGCTGCATTGGCGTGACCCGCCGCGGCGGCGATTATCTGCTGGCGTTCAACAAGGATGCGATAATCGCGGCCGACATCCTCGGGCTGGTGGTGACGCGGGCACCAGAGGATGATGCCGATATGGTTGGCATACCCATCCGCGCACGAGCCGAGCTTCGAGGCTCTGAGCGCCGCCGGCCATAAACCGCACCTGATTGCTAAGCCCGAGGCGCTCGACGAGGTCTGGCTGCGCACCCATGCGGACTTCAAGGGGATAGTCGACGGCAGGCGGTCGTTGATGGTGTTTCGCGGTGACGGCCCGACGCTCGTTCCGCTCGACGATCTCACGCCGGCCGAGATCGCGCGGCTATATCCCAGGAACGAACTGTGAAGAGCCCCGGCACCCGGCACGCCGGCATTTGTCGGCGGGCGGGGTAGGGGGTGCTTGTGAGGCCCCTGGTCCCAGCGGACGTTCGGCTTTTCACCATGTTCTCCGCTGCAGTACCATCCAAACCAGGTGCTGGTGGACTAACTTTACCCCTACTCGACCCTGCAAGTGCGCAAAATTCCTAGGCTCGGTGTTATTGGTTGAGCACAGACGAAAAAAACCAGCCGGCAGGCGTTTGTTTGATGCCGGGTTCCATGCTTTCTGATGCAGTCAGTAACTTCCGATTCTAATCAGCAGGCAGCGGCTTTGAAGACTGAAGCTTCGGCGCAAGATCGCGTGATCTCATTGGGCGACGGTTTGGCGGCGATTCCCGAACGCTTACTGCTTGCCCACGCGCGTGGTGAGGTTCTCTTCATTTGCGGTGCAGGCATTTCGAGGCCCGTAGGGTTGCCAGATTTCCGCGATCTTGTAGTCGACGTTTACGGCGTTCTCGATGCCAGCTTGTATTCCTCACGGGCTTACCGAGGCGTTGGATCAAATCCGATACGCAGCGCCTGAACTTGCAAAGGACCCGATCTACCGACGGCTGTCGACAGCAGCCAGACGCTAGGTACGCGATGATGCGGAGCATAGAGAGCCCTCTTTTCGGAAGGGTTCTAGCCTTGCGGCAGGCTTTTGCTAGTCGGCCAGTCTTGACAGCCCAAGCGCCTTGTTAGATGCAGCCAAAGGTGCAGGCTTACAAAAGTCGTCAAAAAACAATGTAATGAAACCAACGGGATAGCTGAAAATGATGGCGGAGAGGGAGGGATTCGAACCCCCGATGGGCTTGCACCCATGCCGCATTTCGAGTGCGGTGCATTCGACCACTCTGCCACCTCTCCGCGGTCATGGTCGGCCGTTGCCGGCGCGGCGCACTAGATAACGGCTGATCGGGCAGGTTACAAGGCCAAATCCGCCGGAAATTCAGCTTGCCGTCCCGGACCTTGCCTGGACCGATGCCGCCCGTCCTCGGCAGGCAATGTCGGCTGGTCCGCCAAGGCAAGGAATCGGGCTGTTTGCCTTGACTCCCACGCAACCTTCGGTTAGGGACAGCGTGCAATCGGCGTGGAGGGTTCTTCCGCGCCGCTTGTTTTTTGAACCCGCAGACTGACAAAAAGACGGCCGAACCGCCAGAGGCGGTTCATCGAGGCCGACCGAACAGCGAAAGGCAAAAAATGTTCGCAGTCATTAAAACGGGCGGTAAGCAGTATCGCGTTGCCGCCAACGATCTCCTGAAGATCGAAAAAGTCGAAGCCAATGTCGGCGATATCGTCGAAATCGGCCACGTGCTCGCGCATGGCGAGGGCGAGAATGTCACGTTCGGCGCGCCGTTCGTCGATGGCGCCTTGGTTACCGCCGAAGTCGTCGAGCAGGGCAAGAACCGCACGGTCATCGCTTTCAAGAAGCGCCGCCGCCAGAATTCGCGCCGCAAGATCGGCCATCGCCAGCTTTTGACCACGGTGCGGATCTCCGAGATCCTGCTGGGTGGCGCCAAGCCGGCCAAGAAGGCCGCCGTGAAGGCGGAAGCCAAGGCCGAGGCTGCTGCCGAGGCCGCGCCGAAGGAAGCCAAGGCAAAGAAGGACGCCCCCAAGGAAGAAGCGAAGGCCGAGGCCGTCGCCGCGCCGCTGTTCAAGGCGCCGAAGGGCGAGCCGGACGACCTGACAGTGATCAAGGGCATCGGCCCGGTCGCCGCCAAGGACCTCGCCGAGCAGGGCATCATCACCTTCGCGCAGCTCGCCAAGCTCAGCGACAAGGATGTCGCCAAGATCGACGAGCACATGCCGTTCAGCGCCGACCAGATCAAGGACTGGCGCGAACAGGCCAAGGAACTGGCGAAGAAGTAATTTTTCCGGCGAAACATCGGCCGGATCGGACTTGAAACGGAACGCGAACGCGTTCATAAGGCCTTTTAGGCGCCTTGCGGCGCAACGGAGTTAGTTAGATGGCACACAAGAAAGCTGGCGGCTCGTCGCGCAACGGTCGCGACTCGCATTCCAAGCGTCTGGGCGTGAAGAAGTTCGGCGGCGAAGCCGTCATCCCGGGCAACATCATCATTCGTCAACGCGGCACGACCTGGCATCCCGGCGTCAATGTCGGCATGGGCACGGACCATACCCTTTTCGCGCTCGAAACCGGCGCCGTGACGTTCAACAAAAAAGCCAACGGCCGAACCTACGTATCGGTCAATCCGATTACCAAAGCCGCGGAGTAGCCGGTTCCGCACTAGAACACCGGCGCCCATCTCGGGACCGGTGTCTGGCAAAGCCAGGAAAAGGATCAGGGGAGATGGGTTTCCATCTCCCCTTTTTCTTTGCCTGGAGGACGTTGAAATGGTTGCCGAAGCGGAAGACTCAGAAGACGAAAGTTACGCGATAGATTGCCCGGTGCTGGTCACAGAGCGGCTGGTGATGCGCGCTCCCGATGAGCGGGATATCGCGCAACTGGTCGAGCTTGCCGACAATCGTCACGTCGCCGAGATGCTGGCGCGCATGCCCCACCCCTATGGCGAGGCAGAGGCTCGCGCTTTCCTCGCCATGACCAAGGCGCGACGCGCCGGCATTGCCTATGCGCTGACGCTGGCCGGCACCGATACCTTCGTCGGCTGCGCCGGGCTGAACACCACCGATCGCGGGCTGGAACTCGGCTACTGGATCGGCGAGCCCCACTGGAAGCGCGGCTATGCGACCGAAGCTGCCCACGCGCTGGTCGACCTCGCCTTCCAGAAGACATCGATCCAGGTGCTGCATGCCTCGACCCGGGTCATCAACCCGGCCTCGCGCCGGGTGATCCACAAGTGCGGCTTCCAGTATGCCGGCCAGGGCATGTTGAACTCGATCGTCGCCGGCCAGGTGCCGGTCGAGCGCTACCGGCTGGACAGGAAGACGTGGACCAGCCTGCGGAACTGGATCCACTTTTGATGATTGCCCTGAAGGCCGGCCGAGCAAGAGCCCCCTCGCCCGGATTGCCAACCGAATTGCGAAGGGCAATTCGGGGCAATCCGACCTCTCCCCGAGGGGAGAGGAGGTCGCTGGTGCCGGCGTCAGTCTCTTCTCCCCTCGGGGAGAAGGTGGCCGCGCAGCGGCCGGATGAGGGGGCTTTCTCATACGCGATTGGACTGGCGGCTTATGCTCAGCCCAGCTCTACCCAGACCGGCAGGTGGTCCGAACCGCTCGCCTTCCGGTCGACCCACAGGCGCTTCAGCGAGCGGGCAAGCGACGCACTGGTGAAGACGTAGTCGATGCGCTTGTGGCGGCTGGCGTTGGCGGGGTCCTTCGGGTCGACCCAGGAGACGAGATCCTCGCCGGCGACATCGAGGCGCATGGCGGCATCGACGGCGAAGTCGGCGGTCAGCGGCATGCCGAATTCATGATCCGGCCGGCCGGCGAGTTCGACATATTCGGGCGAACCGGCCAGCATGTTGAAATCGCCCATGCCGACAAAGGCCTCCGGGTGCGGCAATTCCGGCAGGCCGATCTCGGCGACGCCAGATAGCGCGCCGCCTTCGAGCGCATAGTTCAACAGGCGCCGGCGCAGGAACTGTATCTGGCTGGCGCGCTCGACCGGGCTGCGGTGATCGAGATGGATGGAATAGAAACGAATGAAACCAAGCGGCGTCTCGATCAGCGCCTCCAGCGCGCCGCGCTGGAAGTTCATCATCTCGAAGCTGCGGCTGCGCGGCAAAAGCAGGTTGCGCGACAGATGAATTGGCGTTTTCGACAAGACCATGTTGCCGAGCTGGAAGGTGGTGGTGATGGCGCGGCTATCCTCGATGCGCGATCCGATATTGGCCTCGAAATTGCTGCCGTAGACGGCGAAATAATCGGGCAGCGCCTCGCCGATCTCGGCGACCATGTCGCGGCTGCCGTTCCTGGGGTTGTTACGGGTGACCTCCTGCAGCGCGATCACGTCGGCGCCGCGCACGGCATCAGCAATTCGCCCGACATCGTAGCGTCCATCGAGACCGATGCCGTATTGGATGTTGTAGGTTACAAGCTTCATCCCGCAATCTCCGGCCAACCCCACGCGGCCATCGTCATAAAACGGCCTCGCCCTTCGCCGCGCCTTGGTTTAGAGCAAGGCCCAAGGTTTAGAGCAATGCCGCAAGGCCAATAAAAGAAACTGCGATCCAATGAAATTTCTCGATCAAGCCAAGGTCTATGTCCGCTCCGGCGACGGCGGCGCCGGTTCGGTCTCGTTCCGGCGCGAAAAATTCATCGAGTTCGGCGGGCCGGATGGCGGCGATGGCGGCCGTGGCGGCGATGTCTGGCTGGAAGCGGTCAACGGCCTGAACACGCTGATCGACTATCGCTACCAGCAGCATTTCAAGGCCAAGACCGGCGTCCACGGCATGGGCCGCAACATGACCGGCGCCAAGGGTGCCGACGTCACGCTGAAAGTGCCGGCCGGAACGCAGGTCTTCGAGGAAGACAATGAAACGATGATCTGCGACATGACCGTCGTCGGGCAGCGCTTCCTGCTTGCCAAGGGCGGCAATGGCGGCTTCGGCAACCAGCATTTCAAGACCTCGACCAACCAGGCGCCACGGCGCGCCAATCCCGGCCTGCCGGGTGAAGAGCTCAACATCTGGCTCAGGCTGAAGCTGATCGCCGATGCCGGACTGGTCGGGCTGCCCAATGCCGGCAAATCGACGTTCCTGGCCGCCGTCACCGCGGCGAAGCCGAAGATCGCCGACTATCCGTTCACGACGCTGCATCCGGGCCTCGGCGTCGCGCGCATCGATGCGCGCGAGTTCGTCATCGCCGATATCCCGGGTCTGATCGAAGGCGCGCATGAAGGCGTCGGCATCGGCGACCGCTTCCTCGGCCATGTCGAGCGTACGCGTGTACTGCTGCACCTGGTCTCGGCGCAGGAGGAGAATCCGGGCAAGGCCTACAAGACCGTGCGCGCCGAACTCGAAGCCTATGGCCACGGCCTGACCGACAAGGTCGAGATCCTGGCGCTGAGCCAGGTCGACACGCTCGACGCCGACGCGCGCAAGAAGAAGGTCGCTTCACTGAAGCGCGCCGCCGGGCGTGCGCCGATGCTTCTGTCCGCCGTCACCGGCGAGGGCGTCGAGGCGGTGCAGCGCGCACTGATGGCGGTGATCGCCGAAGCCCGCGCGCAAATTGCCGCCCCGGTCGAGACGCGCTGGGAAAAGTAGGGCCATGCAGTCGCTCAGGAAATACCGGCGTATCACCGTCAAGATCGGCTCGGCGCTGCTCGTCGACCGCGCGAGCGGCCTGAAGCGCGATTGGCTGGCCTCGCTCGCCGACGATATCGCCGTGCTTGCTCAGGGCGGGGCCGAGATCCTCGTCGTATCCTCCGGCGCGATCGCGCTTGGCCGCACCATTCTCGGCCTCGGCAAGAGAGCCTTGAAGCTCGAGGAAAGCCAGGCAGCGGCCGCCGTCGGCCAGATTGCGCTCGCCGGCGCCTGGTCGGACGCGCTCGGCAAGGGTAGCCTGAAATCGGGCCAGATCCTTTTGACGCTCGGCGACACCGAGGAGCGCCGCCGCTACCTCAATGCACGCGCGACGATCTCGACGCTGCTCAAGATGAAGGCGGTGCCGGTCATCAACGAGAACGACACGGTGGCGACCTCCGAAATCCGCTATGGCGACAATGACCGGCTGGCCGCGCGCGTGGCGACGATGATGGGCGCCGACCTTCTGGTGCTGCTGTCCGACATTGACGGGCTCTACACCGCGCCGCCGGCGCGCGATCCGCAAGCCAAATTCATTCCGGTGGTCGACCGTATCACGCCCGACATCGAGGCGATGGCGGGTGCGGCGGCCTCGGAACTGTCGCGCGGCGGCATGCGAACCAAGCTCGATGCCGGCAAGATCGCCAATGCGGCGGGCACCGCGATGATCATCACCTCCGGCACCCGGCTGTCGCCGCTGATGGCGATCGAACGCGGCGAGCGCGCGACGTTCTTCAAGCCCAGCGCCAATCCGGTGAAAGGCTACAAGACCTGGATCGCCGGCCAGCTCGAACCGGCCGGGCGCCTGACCGTCGATGCCGGCGCCATCGGCGCGCTCATTTCGGGAAAGTCGTTGCTGCCGGCCGGCGTCAAACTGGTCAGCGGCAATTTCTCGCGCGGCGACACGGTGGCGATCCTGTCGCCCGAGGGCCGCGAGATCGCGCGCGGGCTGGTTGCCTACGATGCCGCCGATGCCGTAAGGATCGCTGGCCTGAAGACGGCCGAGATCGAGACGGTGCTCGGTTACGAGGCGCGTTCGGCGATGATCCACCGCGACGATCTTGTGGTGAGTCATTCTAGTGACCAAGTACCGGCTAGCGACCAAGTACGGGCTAGTGACCAAGTACGCGCCAGCGACGAAGTACGGGCCGAAGGCGACATTAGCGGAGGATGAGCCATGCTGAAGCTGCATGAAAAATCCGGGGACGACACCGCGGCGCTGATGGCCGATATCGGCCGGCGCGCCCGCGCAGCCGCCCGACCGCTGGCCGTTGCCACCACCGACGCCAAGAACGCCGCGCTTGCCGCCATGGCGGACGCGATCGTCGCCCGGGAACGGGACATTCTCGACGCCAATGCCATCGATGTCTCGAATGGCCACGAATCCGGGCTTTCCGGCTCCTTCATGGACCGGCTGAAACTCGATCCGGCACGCATCCGCGCCATGGCCGACGGCATCCGTGAAATTGCCGGGCTCGAGGATCCGGTTGGTGATGTCATCGCCGCGTGGGAGCGGCCGAACGGCCTGCACATCGAGCGCGTGCGTACGCCGCTCGGTGTCGTCGGCGTCATCTATGAAAGCCGGCCGAACGTGACGGCGGATGCCGGCGCACTCTGCCTCAAGGCCGGCAATCCGGTGATCTTGCGCGGCGGCTCGGATTCGCTCAATTCCTCCTCGGCGATCCACGCCTGCCTGGTCGAGGGACTGAAGGCGGCCCATCTGCCCGAGGATGCCATCCAGCTGGTGCCGACCACCGACCGCGCCGCGGTCGGCGAAATGCTCAAGGGGCTTGGCGGCAATCTCGACGTCATCATTCCGCGCGGCGGCAAAAGCCTGGTCGGGCGGGTGCAGAGCGAGGCGCGAGTGCCTGTCTTCGCCCATCTCGAAGGCATCTGCCATCTCTATATCGACCGCTCGGCCGAGCTCGACATGGCGGTGCGGATCGCGGTCAACGCCAAGATGCGGCGCACCGGGGTCTGCGGCGCCGCCGAAACGCTGCTGGTCGACCGTGCCGTCGCCACCACCCACCTGGTGCCGATCCTCGAAGCGCTACGCGCCGCCGGCTGTGAAATCCATGCCGATGCCGAGGTGATGAAAGTCTTCTTCGACGCCAAGCCGGCGACCGATGCCGACTGGGCGACGGAATATCTCGACGCCGTCATCGCGGTGAAGCTGGTCGACGGCATCCGTGGCGCGATCGACCACATCGAGACATTTTCCTCGCATCATACCGAGGCGATCGTCGCCGAGGACGCGAAGGCCGTCGAACGGTTCTTCAGCGAGATCGATTCGGCGATCCTGCTGCACAACGCCTCGACGCAGTTCGCCGATGGCGGCGAATTCGGCATGGGCGCCGAGATCGGCATCGCCACCGGCAAGATGCACGCGCGCGGGCCGGTCGGCGTCGAGCAGTTGACCTCGTTCAAATACCGCGTGCGCGGGTCGGGCCAGGTGAGGCCTTGATGCTGTTCGTTCCTAGAGCCTGAGGCGTTGCGCGCGCGGACCCCCCTCTGCCCTGCCGGGCATCTCCCCCTCAAGGGGGGAGATCGACTGCCATTACCGGTTTCGTCAATCGCCGGCGTTGTAGAATTAGCGCTGCCGATGAAGCTGCCAATCTCCCCCCTTGGGGGGGAGATGTCCGGCAGGACAGAGGGGGGCGCCTAGCACCATGCTTTCGTCCCCTCAGCCCACGGCCCCCGCCAGCTACCTCAAGATGCCTCACGCCGAAAAAGGCCTCGCCGTCGGCCTATTCGGGGGTTCGTTCAACCCGCCGCATGCCGGCCACGCATTGGTTGCCGAAATCGCTTTGCGGCGCCTGGCGCTCGACCAGCTGTGGTGGATGGCAACCCCAGGCAATCCGTTGAAGAGCGCCAGGGAATTGGCGCCGCTGGTCGAACGGCTGCAGCTGTCGGAGCGGATCGCCAAGAACCCGAAGATCAAGGTCACCGCCTTCGAGGCGGCGCACAATGTGCGCTACACCGCCGACACGCTGGCTCTGGTCAAGGCGCGCAATCCCGGCGTCGACTTCGTCTGGATCATGGGTGCGGATAGCTTGCGCGATTTCCATCACTGGCAGCGCTGGCGCGAGATTGTGCTCACCTTTCCGATCGCGGTCATCGACCGCCCGGGCGCCACGCTGTCGTTCCTATCGTCGGTTGTCGCCAAGACCTTCGATTACGCCCGCATCGACGAAGGAGATGCGCCAAGGCTTGCGCGGATGAAGGCGCCGGCCTGGACTTTCATTCACGGTCCGCGTTCCTCGCTGTCGTCGACCGCGATCCGCAAGCTGGCGAGGGGATAAGGCCTCCCCGGAGCGGGAAGAGCCAGCGTTTTTCGGACGCCCGGCATGTCGTTTTTACAGCGGTGGTTTCCCAGCCAATCAGCGATGCTGGCCGGCCATGGCAATTCAAACCAAGACCCAATCCGCAGTCGATCCGCAACAAGGCAGTGCACCCACGCCGCTGATCGCGATTGCCAGCGTCATCGTGTCGATGGCGCTGATTGCGATCGGCAACGGGTTGATGTTCGCCTATATCCCCGTTCGGCTCGGCGCCGAGGGTTTCGATCCGACCTGGGCAGGGCTGATCGTCACCGGCCTGTCGGCCGGCGGCCTTGCCGGCTGCATATTGACCGGGCCGCTGGTGCGCAGGGTCGGTCACGCACGTGCCTTCATGGTGCTGTCGGCGCTGATCGCGCTGTCCAATGCGGCCATCGGCGCCGGGCCGCACCCGCTGCTGTGGATCGTCGCACGCGCGCTTTACGGCTTTGCCATATGCGGCCTGTTCATCGTCGCGCAGAGCTGGCTCAACGACGCGCTGCCGAACGCCATACGCGGCCGGGTGATGGCCGTGTTCTACGTCGCCTACATTGCCGGCCTTGGCGTCGGCTATGCGACGCTTGCCGTCATCGACATCCACACGGCCGCCGCGTCGCTGATCGGCATTGCCTTTACCGCTCTGTCGATCCTGCCTGTCGGCATGACGCGCCTTGCCCAGCCGCCGGCGCCGCGGGCGGCTTCGGTGGCGTTGCGCCAGGCGTGGCGGATTTCGCCGGTCGGCGTCGCCGGTATGCTGGCGGTCGGCGGCCTGTCGATGATCATTTCCGGCTTCGCGCCCATCCACGCCACAGCAAAGGGCTACAGCCAGGCCGATGTCGCGCTGCTGTTGTCGGCAATGCCGGTCGGCACGCTGATCCTGCAGATACCGCTCGGCTGGCTTTCCGACCGCACCGACCGGCGCTACGTGCTTGCCGGCGCCGCGGCGCTCGCGGTCGTCGCCAGCGTGCTGGCCGTCGCCTTCGACGGCGGTGCGCTGATGGCCCTGGTGGTGATCTACCTGATCTGGGACTGGGCGGCGGAATCGATCTACGCGCTCTCCAGCGCGCATGCCGCCGACCGCGCCAGGAAGGATGAACTGCTTGCCCTGTCGAGTTCGATGCTGTTTGCCTGGTCGCTCGCCGGCTTCATCGTGCCAGGCATCGTCACCGTACTTTCCGCCGTCTTCGGCACGGCAACCTTCATCTATGTCGGCATCGTCATCGCCTCGGCATTCTGCCTGTTCGTATTGTGGCGGGTGATCGCGGCGCGGCCCGTTCCGGCGGCCGCCACCGGCAGTTTCGCGCCGATGTCGGCGCAAGCACCGTTGCCGGTGGAACTCGCCTTCGCGCCGGACGAAGAGGGCCGCCACAGGAGCGACTGATTACTGCTTGTGGGCTTCGGGCGCTTCCGGAGGTGGCAGTGGGATGGAAATGCGCTCGCTGTCGAAGGCCTGCTTGGCGCGTTTCGTCATGTCGATCTGGGTGGCGAAATAGTCCGCAGCCGCGGTCCAGTAGCGCAAGGTGAGCGAAACGGTCGTATCGCCGAGCCCGGCCACGAAGGCGATCGGTCCCGGTTCGCGGCGGATGCGCTTCTCGGCGCCGGCAATGGCAAGCAATGTCTTCTGCGCGCCGTCTATGTCGTTCCAGGAGCCGATGCCGAGCGTGATGTCGGTGCGGCGCACGCCGTTGCGGGTGAAATTGCGTACCGGCTGGTTCCACAGCGTCGAATTGGGCGCCAGTATGTAGACGCCGTCGGCGGTCCTGAGCTTGGTGGCGAAGAGGCCGATTTCCTCGACCGAACCGGCAATGGCGCCGACCTCGACGGATTCGCCGATGCGGAACGGCCGCAGCGCGAGCAGCATGATGCCGGCCGCGATGTTCTGCAGCGTGCCTTGCAAAGCGAGGCCGATGGCCAGGCCGATGGCGCCGATCGCAGCGATGATCGATGCGGTCTGCACGCCGAACTGGCCGAGCACCATGATGACGACGAGGATCAGGATGGCGTAGCGGACGATCTTGGAAAAGAAATGCCGCAGGGTCGCGTCGAATCCGTGGATATGGCCGAGGCCAGCCGAGATCGAGCGCTCGGCAAGGTTGGCAACGATGTAGCCGACCACCAGGAGGATGACGGCGCCGATGGCGGAGAAGGAATAGGAGACGATCAGCGTACTCATCTGCGCAAGGCCGGCCTGGACGGTGAGAAGGGTGTTTTGCGGGTCGATCGGCATGACGTGATTCCGGTTGGTCGGTCAGCCGATAACCGCTGCGGAACGCCTGGGTTCCGATGTTTTGCGTCTCGCGCGGAACAATATGCCGGTCGGCGAGTTCGCATGAGTTGGGGCTCCGTCTTGAAACTGCAACGGAACTCTGCCTATCTAAGGGGTGTCACCTGCTTTCAGGGGTGATTTGGTTGTTCTTGCTGCGAAAGGAAATACACTGAGAACAGCACTGCGGAAGAAGGCCGATATCATGCCTTCGCCGGCCAGGATCAGCGTAGACGACGCCGTGTCCCGTGCCATCAAGACAGTCCTTGCCAGTCTGGAAGACTCCAAGGCCGAGAATATTGTCTCAATCGACATTCAGGGGAAATCGAGCCTCGGCGACTACATGGTCGTCGCGTCGGGTCGATCGCACCGTCATGTCGCGGCTGTCGCCGATCATCTCCTCAAGGCGCTCAAGGATGCCGGCCTCGGCTCCGCGCGCGTCGAGGGGCTCTCCGGCGCCGACTGGGTCCTGATCGATTCTGGCGATATCATCGTCCATGTCTTCCGCCCCGAAGTCCGCGAATTCTACAATCTCGAAAAGATGTGGCAGGCGCCGGATCTCGAGGAAGAGACCCTCCACTGAGCCGATTTTGTTTCGATGCATGTCGTTGTCCCAAAATCGGTTTCCCCTTGGGTGACATGCATTAGCGGCTCATAGAGGCGAGGATGAAGATTTCAGTTCATGCCGTGGGCCGAATGAAAGCCGGCCCCGAGCGGGAGTTGGCCGACCGCTATTTCGAGCGCTTCGCCAAGAGCGGACCCGCCGTGGGGCTCGAATTCGCCGGCATCATCGAGATCGCCGAGGGCCGCGCGCAGAGCGCCAGCGAGCGCCAGCGCGGCGAAGGTTCGCGCCTGCAGGCGCAGCTGCAGCCAGGCACGGCATTGATCCTGCTCGATGAAAGAGGCAAGAGCCTGTCCTCGCAGGATTTCGCCGACCGAATCGGACAGTTGCGCGATGGCGGACGCAAGGCGCTGGTGCTGGCCATTGGTGGCGCCGACGGCCACGATCCGCCACTGCGTGACCAGGCCGAGCTGGTGATGTCGTTCGGGGCGCTCACCTGGCCGCATCAGCTGGTGCGCGTGATGCTGGGCGAACAACTCTACAGGGTGGCGACGATCCTGTCGGGCCATCCCTATCACAGATCCTGAAAGCCGCCGGGTCGCACCGAATTTAGCCCCAATGCCGCGTAAAATTCACCGTGGGAGGCTGCTTTTCGTTCGCAGGGCGTTATTGCGAACCGTTTGGGGTGGCGGGCGCCAACATGGTTGATGATTCGTTAACGAAGCCGCGGATAGAATCGATCGCGAATGGCTGAAGGCTGGAAATCGACGACGGGCTCATCGACCGGGGGCTCCTGGCGCGCGCGCTGCGGTATCGCGGCGGCGGCGGTGCTTCTGTCGCTCCATGCGGTGCGGGCCGAAAACAATCTCGACATGGCCCCCGATCCGGACCAGAGCCGCGCCGAATACGAGCAGGTTTCCAAGGAAATAACGCTGTCGTCGGAACGGCTGGCAAAGCTCGCCGCCGATATCGCCGCGGTCAAGAAGGACCACGCCTCGATCACCGCTGCCCTCATCCAGTCGGCGATGACCGAACAGAAGCTTGGCCAGGACATCGAGGACATCGGCGCCAAGCTGGAAGGGCTGAAGGGGCAGCAACAGAAGATCCGCGCTTCACTGGCGGCGCGGCGCGACGTGCTGGCCGAAGTGCTGGGTGCCCTGCAGCGCATGGGGCTCAATCCGCCGCCGGCGATCCTGGTCAAGCCAGAGGACGCGCTCTCGTCGGTGCGCAGCGCCATCCTGCTCGGCGCCGTGGTGCCGGAATTGCGCCAGCAGACCGACGGCCTGCTGGCCGACCTCAAGGAGCAGACTCGGGTGACGGCCTCGATCGAGGCCGAACGGGCGCGGCTGACGGCTGCGGTCGGCGACCAGACGGCGGAGAAGAAGCGGCTCGGCATGCTGCTGGAGGCCAAGCAGAAGCTCGAGGCCGACACGAAGGCGCAGATGGCTGCCGAACAGCAGCGTTCCGAGCAGTTGGCGGCCAGGGCCAGCAGCCTGAAGGATCTGATCGCCTCGCTCGAAGCGCAGGCGGACAAGAACCGCAAGGCCGCCGATGCCGCGAAGGCAGCCGCCGCGGGCCAGGCCGGCGGCACCGAGCCCGGTGGCGACCAGACGGCATCGCTGCCGGTTCCCGAAGGCAACAGGTTGACCGCGGCGGCGCCTTTCTCGGCGCTGCAGGGGCAGATAGCCCTACCGGTCACCGGCCGCATCAAACGCCGGTTCGGCGCCGACGACGGTAACGGCGCCTTGATGCTTGGGGACATGGTTGCGACACAATCGGGAGCCATCGTTACCGCGCCGGCGGATGGGAATGTGCTTTATGCGGGGCCATTTCGCTCGTATGGTCAACTCTTGATCCTCAATGCCGGCGACGGTTATCATGTCGTCTTGGCTGGGATGAGCAGAATCAGCGTCGCGACCGGCCAGTCAGTGCTCGCAGGAGAGCCGGTCGGTGCGATGGGAGAAGCCCGGGTGGCAAGCACCTCGGTTTCGAAGAATGGAAATGCCACGCCGGAACTCTATGTCGAGTTCCGCAAGGATGGAAAACCCGTCGATCCGGCCCCATGGTGGGCGGACCGTTTTTCTGGAAGGACGTGAAATGATGCGGAAACTGTCGCTTCTGTTTGCCGGTGCGCTGATGGGCGCGTCCGCCATGAGCCTTGTCTATGGCGCACCCGGGTCGGCGGCGAATGCTGCAGGGTCGGAGACCTACAAGCAACTGGCGATCTTCGGTGACATCTTCGAGCGGGTGCGGGCGCAGTATGTGACCCCGCCCGACGACAAGTCGCTGGTCGAGAACGCCATCAACGGCATGCTTTCCTCGCTCGACCCGCATTCCTCCTACATGAACGCCGAACAGGCGCAGGACATGCGCGTGCAGACCAAGGGCGAGTTCGGCGGCCTCGGCATCGAGGTCACCATGGAGAACGACCTGGTCAAGGTGATCACGCCGATCGACGACACGCCGGCCGCCAAGGCGGGCGTGCTGGCCGGCGACTATATCGCCAAGATCGACGGCGAGGAGGTTCGCGGCCTGACGCTCAACGACGCGGTCGACAAGATGCGCGGCCTGGTCAATACGCCGATCAAGCTGACCATCCTGCGCCAGGGCGCCGACAAGCCGATCGAGCTGACCGTCGTGCGCGACATCATCAAGGTCAAGGCGGTCAAGTTCCGGGTCGAGAACGACATCGGCTACATGAAGATCACCTCCTTCACCGAAAAGACCTATGACGACCTCGAGAACGCCATCGACACCATCAAGAAGCAGGTGCCGGACGACAAGCTCAAGGGCTATGTGCTCGACCTGCGCCTCAACCCGGGCGGCCTGCTCGACCAGGCGGTGAGCGTGTCCGACGCCTTCCTCAAGCGCGGCGAGATCGTCTCGACGCGCGGCCGCGATCCGAAGGACGTCACTCGCTTCGACGCCAAGCCCAAGCAGACCGACGACATCAACGGCAAGCCGATGATCGTGCTTGTCAATGGCGGTTCGGCCAGCGCTTCGGAAATCGTCGCCGGCGCGCTGCAGGATCTGCGCCGTGTCACGGTGGTCGGCACGCAGTCCTTCGGCAAGGGCTCGGTGCAGACCATCATTCCGCTCGGCGAGAATGGCGCGCTCAGGCTGACGACGGCGCTCTACTACACGCCGTCGGGCAAGTCGATCCAGGGCAAGGGCATCACGCCCGACATCAAGGTCGACCAGCCGTTGCCGCCGGAACTGCAGGGCAGGGATTTGACGCGCGGCGAGTCCGACCTCAAGGGCCATATCAAGGGCGCCGACGAGAGCAAGACCGGCTCCGGCTCCGCAGCCTATGTGCCGCCGGATCCGAAGGACGATCTGCAGCTCATCTACGCCGAGCAGCTGCTGCGCGGCAAGAAGACCGATCCGGCCTTCCCGCCCAATCCGGAAAAGGCCGTGCTCAACCAGTAAGGCCGGCAACCGGTCTGGCCGGTTGAACGAAGCAATGCGATGCTGCCGGGGCCGAAAGGTTCCGGCAGTTTGATTCGGGGGGCAGGACCGGGCCTCCAGATACGGCGCCAAAGGGCGCCAGGATTGATGAATTCGTGCATGTATTCCCGAAGGAGGTCGTCTTCGGAACCGTGCACCGGGGACAGGGCTTGGCTGATATCGGCAAGGACATCGAACGCCCGCTTGGACAGACTGTCCGGGCGCCGCGTGCCGCCGGCAAGATCAGCGTAGGCGTGATCGCGGCGAGCGCGGTGGTGCTGGCCGTGGTCGGCGTCTCGGCCGCGATCGCGCTCAGGGAAAAGCCGTTTCGAAAACCGCAGGAAGTCGCCGTTTCGACGCCGAAAGTGACAGCGGCTGCCGAGCCCGCCGCGTCGCCTCCCGCATTGGCCCCGGCGGCGACGGCCAGGGTGGACACGCCGGCGAAGACGGGCAGTCCGCAGATCATCCATGTACAGACGGAAGAAGGCGATGGCCCGCCCAAGGCGGCAATCGTCATTCGCGATCCGTCGACCGTCGGCCAGAACCTCAAGATCGCGCATATTCCCGATAGGGCGCTGATCGAAACCAGTGAAACCGGGCCATTGCCTATGCGCTCCGCCGATGGGCGGCGGCCGTTCGACGTCTATGCGCGGCCATGGTCCGGCGCGCGTGGCGCTCGTGTGGCGATCGTCATCGGCGGGCTCGCGGTTTCACAGACCGGCACCCAGGCGGCGATTGCCAAGCTGCCGGCGGAAGTGACGCTGGCCTTCGCGCCGCAGGGCAACAGCATCGGCCGCTGGATGCAGGCCGCGAGGCAGAGCGGCCATGAGATCGTGATGCAGGTGCCGCTCGAACCGTTCGACTATCCCAACGTCAACCCCGGCCGCAACACGCTGACGGTGGCGGCGACCCCCGACGAGAATCTGAAAAACTTGCATTGGGTACTGTCGCGGACGACGAACTATACCGGTGTCATGAACTACATGGGCGCGCGTTTTTCCGCCGATGCGGCGGCGATGCAGCCGTTCATGGCCGAGCTCGGCAAAAGGGGCCTCGCCTATATCGACGACGGCTCGTCGGCGCGCAGCCTGGCTCCAGACATGGCGCTGAAGGACGGCGTGCCCTTCGTCGCCGGCGACACCGCGATCGACGCGGTGCAGGATCGCGGCGCCATCCTGAAGAAGCTCGACAGTCTCGAAGCGACCGCGCGTGCCAAGGGCACCGCCGTCGGCATCGGTTCGGCTTTCGACCTGACGGTCGACACGGTGTCGTCATGGGTGGCCGAGGCCAAGAAACGAGGCATCGAGATCGTGCCGATTTCAGCGGTGGCTGTCGATCCGCAAAAAGGCTGACTGCCGTCTCGATAATTCCACTCCGGTGGGCACCTGGCGGCGCTTTCTGCGCTTCCGGTGCTCGCGTACTTTAAGTACGCTCCGCTCCGGTTCTCGAAATCACTCGCCACCTGCCTCACCAGAGCGAATTCTCAAAACGGCTGGAACTTTACTTATGGCAAAAAAAGTCGACCGCGAAACGCTGCCCTATCGCCCCTGTGTCGGGCTGATGATCCTCAATGGCGACGGGCTGGTCTGGGTCGGGCATCGCATCGCCGAACCCGACAGCGAGTTCGCCGGCACGACGCAGCTCTGGCAGATGCCGCAAGGCGGCATCGACACGGGCGAGGAGCCGCTGCAGGCGGCAGAGCGGGAGCTCTATGAGGAGACCGGCATGCGCAGCGTCTCGCTGCTGGCCGAGGCGCCGGACTGGATCAACTATGACCTGCCGGATCATCTCGTCGGCATTGCGTTCAAGGGCAGGTATCGCGGCCAGACGCAGAAATGGTTCGCGTTCCGCTTCCATGGCGATACCAGCGAGATCCAGATCAATCCGCCGCCGGGCGGCCACACCGCCGAATTCGACAAATGGTCGTGGCGGTCGATGCAGGATCTTCCCGACCTTATCGTGCCGTTCAAGCGCAGCGTCTATGAAGACGTGGTGGCGGCGTTCCGGCACTTGGTGCCATAGCTGGACGAGTTGCGACTGGGTTTGAAGGACCTTGGTTGCCGCGCCGGCGCGTCGGTTCTATTGATGCTAATCCGCTACAAGGAGGGTCGCCATGAACGACGCCCCCACAACATTGCTGCCCGATGATGTCGCTGCCGTAAGCGAGGCGGCGGCCGGGGCAATTCTCACCATCGATCTCGGTGCGATCCGCGAAAACTATCGGCGGCTGAAGGCAAGGCTGGGCGGCGCATGCTGCGCCGGCGTGGTCAAGGCCGACGGCTACGGTCTCGGCGCGAGCCAAGTGGCATCGGCGCTGATGAAAGAAGGCTGCGGCATCTTCTTCGTCGCGCTGCTGGCCGAAGGCATCGCGCTCCGCAAGGCGATCGGGGCCGGACCTGAGATCTACGTGCTGAACGGACTGCCGCCGGGCTCCGAGCCGGAAGCGGTCGCGTCCGATCTCTGCGCGGTCGTCAACAGTGGCGCGCAGTTGAAAGCCTGGCGTGCCGCGGCACATCGCGTTGGCCGAAAACTTCCGGCCGCCATCCAGGTCGACAGCGGCATGTCGCGGCTTGGCATGGCACCAGCCGAAGTCGAGGCACTGGGCCGGGATGGCAGCGCGTTCGACGGCATCGGCGTCAGATATGTGATGAGCCACCTGGCCTGCGCCGACGAGCCGCGCCATCCCGCCAATGAACAGCAGCGGCTGGCCTTCGAACGGTTGCGCGCCATGCTGCCAGGGGCGCCCGCCTCGCTCGCCAATTCCTCCGGCATCTTTCTCGGGCCGTCCTATCATCATGATCTCGTCCGCCCCGGCGCCGCGCTCTACGGCATCAATCCGACGCCTGCCGAACCCAACCCGATGCTGCCGGTGGTGCGGCTGCAGGCCAAGGTGGCGCAGACGCGCAACGCCGAAAAAGGCACAGGCATCGGCTATGGCCATACCTATCATGCGGAAGGGCCGCTCAGCCTGGCGACGATCTCGTTCGGCTATGCGGATGGCTGGCTGCGCCGGTCCGCGTCGGCCGCCTGGTTCGAGGGGGCGCGCCTGCCTTTCCTCGGACGCGTGTCGATGGATTCGATCATTCTCGACATTTCCGCCTTGCCGTCCGGCAAGCTTCGCGAAGGGGATCTCGTCGAACTGCTCGGCCCTTCGCAAAGCGTCGACGACGCCGCCGGCCATGCCGGCACCATCGGTTACGAAATCCTGGCCAGTCTCGGCAGGCGCTTCCACCGGCGCTATGTCGGCGGTTGAGCGGTTTGGCCGCGCTTGACAAGCGGACGTCTGTCGGCAAGGTTCGGCGCATGAGCAACCTCGCTTATATCAGAACCTTGTTCAGGGTCTGCCCGATCGCGGGATCGTAGCCCCGGCGCGGCCGCCTTCCGGCGTTCGTCCGTACCGGGGCATTCATACATCCACCCATCGCCATCAAGCCGCACCGCTCTCCGCGGCCGCCGGCTTTCATCAGGCCGCCATCAGCGCGGCGGTAAGCGCGCATCCGTCCGATGCGCCGATCCATGAGGTTTGCCATGCAACATGCAACGGGACTGCGTCCATCCGCCCAGGTTCTGATCAGCGACACCGACCATGAAAGGTTGACCGGCCTGGCCAGGACCGTGCTCGACCGCGCGCCCGAGACGGCCGAGACGGCCGAAGAGCTGCTGGCGGAACTGGATCGGGCGGTGGTCACCGAAGCGGCGGCAATTCCGGCCGGCGTGGTGCGAATGGGCTCGACAGTCACGGTTCGCGGTGAAGTCGGTGACATCAAGCGCATCACGCTGGTCTATCCGGGCGACGCCGACATTGCCGAAAACCGGATCTCGGTGCTGACGCCGATGGGAACGGCGCTTGTCGGCGCCAGCATCGGGCAAGTGGTGTGCTGGAGCGGTCGTGGCGGCCACAAACTGTCGGTGACCGTGGAGGCCGTCGATACGCCCGCCGGCGGCGGCGAGCACTGATCGTGGAGGCGGTGATGAAAAGCGGGAGCTGCCGGCTGACCACGAAGGATTTCGCCGTCCTGGAGGTGATGCTCGAGCGCCGACGGGCCTTCGCGGATCCGATGGTCCGGATGATCGAAGAGAAGCTTTCCAATGCCCGCGTGGTGCCCATCGAGTCGGTCGAACCCGATATCGTGACGCTGAACAGCCGGGTGGTGTTTTGCGTCGATGCCGGTGCGACCGAGACGCGCACCCTGGTGCAGAACGAAGTGCGCGGACCGGTCGGCTCCAGCCTGTCGCTGGCAACCAGACGCGGGCTGTGCATGCTTGGCATGGCGCAAGGCCAGACGGCCTCGCTCGAGCATCCCGACGGCAGGCGCGAATCGATCCGGATCAAGGCGGTGCTCTATCAGCCGGAAGCCGCGCGGCGGGCAGCCCGGGAAAGAGCCGCCGCCGGAGGACCGCGGCCGCACGGCCTGACCCTCGTCTACAGCGCCGACACCTCCATCCGGCCTCTTGGCGGGACGGCAGGAATGCGGCAGACAGGGAGAGACGACGATCCGGGTCCGTCGGCGGCGTGAAAAGCCACGGCGCATGGTCGCGAAGACGAATCGATTTTCGCCGGTGATCGTGCGCAAATCGCAGATGCTGCCGTGTCCATCGGCGTGAAGGACATGGCGTAAGGAGTGAATGATGAAGATCATGGTGCTGGGCAGCGGCGTCATCGGGGTGACCACGGCCTACTATCTCGCCGAGGCCGGCCATGAGGTGACGGTGATCGACCGCCAGAAAGGCCCGGCGCTGGAGACCAGCTTTGCCAATGCCGGTGAGATTTCGCCCGGCTATGCCTCGCCCTGGGCCGGCCCCGGCATTCCGCTCAAGGCGATCAAGTGGCTCTTGATGAAGCATGGCCCGCTGGTGGTCCGGCCGGCCTTCGACCCGCATATGTGGACATGGCTGGTCAAGATGCTGCGCAACTGCACCGCCGAGCGCTACGCCATCAACAAATCGCGCATGGTGCCGCTGGCGGAATACAGCCGCGACACGCTGAAGGCGCTGCGCGAAGCGACGGGCATTGCCTATGACGAGCGGACCCAGGGCACGCTGCAGCTGTTTCGCACGCAAAAGCAGCTCGACGGCACGTCAGGCGATGTCGAGGTGCTGAAGAAATATGGCGTGCCCTATGAAGTCCTCGATCCGGACGGCTGTGTCGCGGCCGAGCCGGCGCTGGCCGGGGTGCGCGAGAAGTTCGTCGGCGGTCTCAGGCTGCCGCATGACGAGACCGGCGACTGCAAGATGTTCACCGACAAGCTGACCGAGCTCTGCGTGGCGCGCGGTGTCAAGTTCGAATACGACGTGACGATCTGGCGCGTCATCCGCAGTCGCAATCGGGTCGCCAACCTGAGCACCAGCAAGGGTTGGAAGGGGGCCGATGCCTACGTCATGGCGTTGGGCAGCTATTCGGCGGGCTTCATGCGCCGGATGAAGCGGCCGATCCCGGTCTATCCGGTCAAGGGCTATTCGATAACAGTGCCGATCAAGGACGCCGCCTTGGCCCCGGTGTCGACGGTGATGGACGAAACCTACAAGGTCGCGATCACCCGGCTCGGCGACCGCATCCGCGTCGGCGGCACGGCCGAGATTTCCGGTTTCGATCTCAGGCTGCACGAATCGCGGCGCCGCACCCTCGAACACTCGGTCGGCGATCTCTTTCCCGGCTCCGGCGCCATGCGCGAGGCGACGTTCTGGTGCGGGCTGCGGCCGATGACTCCGGACGGACCGCCGCTGATCGGCCGCACCGAACTTTCCAACCTCTTTCTCAACACAGGCCATGGAACGCTCGGCTGGACCATGGCCTGCGGCTCGGCCAAGGTGCTGGCCGACATCATCTCGAACCGGGTGCCCGACATCGACGTGCGCGCCCTGGCGCAGGAGCGCTATCTGAAATAGCGCCCGCGCGTCAGAACGCCTGCCTGACCCACGCCTCGTCGAACAGCAGCCGGTAGGCCCACGGGATCATCACATTGGTGGAAACCGGGTTCGAGTGGGCGAGGTAGTCGTCATAGACCGGCTTCATCCTGGCGTAGAAGGCGGGGTCGAGCACCATCATGCCGTTCTCCGAATCATGGAAGAAGCTGCGGTTGTTGAGGTTGACCGAGGAGATGGCGACCAGCCTTTCATCGATCATCATGATCTTGGAATGCAGCACCACGTCGGGTGCCTTGAACTCGCGGATGTCGATGCGGTCGCCATATTTCTCGACGAACAGCTTGTTGAGCGCGGTGAGGAACTTGCCGCCGATATCGCCCTTGAGGTCGATGCGACCGACAATGTCGATCTTGACGCCACGGGCGAGCGCCCTGTCGAAGGCGCGGGCGAGGCTCGGCGTCAGATTGAGGTAAGGGTTGACGATCTGGATATGGTGCTGGGCGGCGTCGACCAGTTCGACGAAATAGGCCTCCAGCGCATGGTCGTCCTCATAGGGCATCGAAATGAAATGCCGGGCATTGCCTCGGGGGTGGCCGCCGGCGTGGACCGGGATGGAGAAGGGGCGCGCCAGGTTGGTGTCGGCGTCGCGCAGCCATATCGTCGACAGATGCGCGGCGAGTGTCTCGACCGTCGCCTTGTCGGCGAACTCGATGTCGAAGTCGCTCCAGTTCGAATAGTAGTTCAGCGAAAAGCCATCGGTCTTGCCGTATTGCTCGAGGTCCGGGTAGCGCGACAGGTCGATCGGCTGATGGAACAGGAAACCGTCATGGATGTTGCGGCCGCCGATGATGACGCGCGAACGCGCGGGGTCCCGCGCCAGCGTCGCCAGCATCTTGATATGATGGACTTTGTGCAGTTGTGAAATCTGTTCGTCGATCGGCGCGCCATGGTCTGCCTGCCAGCGATATTCCTGCAGCTCGACATTGGGGAATTCGGCCGCCAGGCGATGCAACATGGCGTCGTCCTTGTCGCGCTCCAGCACGTCGGTGACCATGATGCGGACCTTGGTGCCAAGCGCTGCATGGTGGCGGATCAGCCGTTCCATGATGCAGCCGGAAAAGTCGGCCTTGAATTCGAGCGAGGACAGATAGATCAGCTTCAGCCTTGGCGCCCTGGAGAAATCGAGCGGCAGCTCGGGGTCGCCTCTGTCTATTGCCGCATCCGACAGCGGCGCGCCCAGTAGCGCCTCGACCTTGGCGTTGAAGCCGTCTCTCGACTTGCGCAGCAGCTTGGGCTCGCCGATCGGCAAGGCGCAGGTCTGCGACAGCCAGCGGCTGGCATAGAAGGCGCGTTCAAGCGCGTCGAGGCCGACGCCGTTGGGGACCGGGCAGCGCTGGTAGCGGCTGTCGAAGCTGGAGAGCCTCGGATCCGCGGTCTCTTCGCGCAGGATCGTGAGTGGCGCGCCGGCCGGGGCAAGGCTGGAGCGGATTCTTGCCGTGCAGCGGTTCAGGCTGTCGCCTGGGAACAGGCTGACGGTGTCGTCTCCGCCCGACAGGCGAAAGCGAAATGCCGAGCCGGCGGCGATGGTGCGTGAGGCTCCGGCGGCGCGGATCGCCAATGCGCCGTCGCAGGTGGCCTCGATGTCGGCAGGCTGCTCGCCCGCCTGGCGCACGACGATCTCGGTGCTGCGTGCCTGCAGACCGGAGAAATCGAAAGTCTTGGGGGCCGAGGGCCGCGCCGCCGCATCGATGTAGAGCGTCTGCCGCGACGCCCGCCAGCGGCCGTCGAAATGGCCGTCGCCGCTGCCTGTGCCGGCCGGCGGCAGATGTGCGTTGGCGACGGGTCCGGCCAGTTGCCGCAGCGTCGAATATGTCGCCTGGAAATCGCGGTTCTGGACATCGCGGCGGCTGCGCCCGAACGGGCCGGTGCCGTTGGCACGGTCCATGGCGCCGAGCTGGTTGTTGGCGAGCAGCGCCAGGAACCGTTTTTCATAGTCGCTGCCGCCGTCATTGCCAAAGAACTGCTCCGCCGCGATCCGCGGCCCGGGCGTGCCGGCCGACAGCGAGGGCCGTGCGCAAGCCTCTTGTCCCGCCAGGAGGTCGCAGGCATTGCGGCCCGTACCGGCACAACCGGCAAGGGCGATGAGCCCGAACAGGGCGAGGATGACGGCCGTGCGGAGGTTCAACCGGCGGCTCCGGCCTTCATCGCGCTCAACTGCGCCGGGTCACGCGGCGGCATGAACCCGTGCGGAAAGACCTTGCAGACAGGGATGGCGAAGGTGGCGATCAGTAGGTCCGCCTCTCTGCGCATCTTGCGGGGCGCCGTCCTGTCATCGCGGATTGCCCTGGCCGAGGCGACAAGGGCGCCATCGCAATCGCAATGGTTGCGGCGGGCGATGTAGCAGGCGTCATGGATTCGACAAACGGCGTCGAGGCGGTCGACCGGCCGGGCCGACAGATCGCCGGTGCGGGTGCCGGGACCGCAGTAATTGCCGATGACGAAAGGCGAGGGACGCGCCATGACGTAGCGGATCGGTTTGGGCAATTCGGCTTCCGGCATTTTTGTCCATGGATTGGCGCATGCGGAGACGAACAGCAGCGGCAGGATGGCAAGAACGGCTCGCATATCTATCCGCGCCAGCTTTCTGAAAGATTTCCCACCCGGCGCCCCGCCTCTCATGGCCGAGGCCGCATGCCTGATGCCACACTGGCTGGTTTTGTGGCAAGGAAAAGACGGCGTGTGGGGACCTGGGCCGTGTTTTTGCCGTGACGGCGCTTCTACAGGAAGAGGCCTCGTTCCCGCTCCACCGCCTTGGTGATGAAACTGGCGACGATCTGGACGCGTCGCAGCGGCCTGACCGATTCGTGATAGACCAGCCAGTAGGCGCGGCGGATGGGCGCGACCACATCGACGGCCACCAGCTCCGGCATCGAGCGGGCGACGAAGGTGTGCAGGATGCCGATGCCGGCGCCGGAGCGCACGGCTTCGGCCTGGCCGAGTGCCGAGGAGATGGCGAAACTGGTGCGCCATTCCGCGCTGAATTCCGCGGCATAATCGAGCGAAGGGCTGACGATGAGGTCCGGCACATAGCCAATGAGGGTGTGCTGGCCGAGTTCGGCGGCGGTTTTGGGCAGGCCATGCGCGTCGACATAGGCGCGAGAGGCGAACAGGCCGAGCGAATAGTCGACCAGCTTTCCCGCCACCAGCCGGCCTTCGGTCGGCCGCTCGACGGTGATCGCGATATCGGCCTCGCGCCGCGACAGCGAGAAGGAGCGCGGCACTGGCACGAGCTGGATGGTGAGTTCGCGGTGAAGGGTGGTGAGTTCGCCCAGCCGCTTGGCCAGGAAGGCGACGCCGAAGCCATCGGGCGCGCCGATGCGCACGGTTCCGGAAACATCGTCGCCCTCGCCTGATATGGTCGAGCGGGCGGCGATCATGTCGCCCTCCATGCGCTCGGCGATGTCGAGGAAGCGCTCGCCGGCCGGCGTCAGCTCGCTGCCGGTGGTCAGCCGGCGGAAGAGTTTCGTCCTCAGGGCTTCCTCGAGGGCCGCGATGCGGCGCGAGACGGTGGCATGGTTGAGCTCCAGCCGCCGCGCCGCGCCAAGGATCTGGCCGGCGCGCGCCACGGCGAGGAAGATGCGGACGTCATCCCAATTCATGGGGATGATCCGGCAGGACAGAGGGGGGCGCCACGGAACTCAACATAACCATTCCAGCGATGATGAGAATCCCTACCATTTGCGGCAATTGATGGACAGGCCTTGCTTGTTATCTATTTTCCGCACAACGGTTGCGTTCTCCCTCGCGTTGCCTTCGCCGCCGCAAAGGCGGACAATGCTGCCATCACAAACAAAGGGAGAGAAATCATGATCGACTACGGTCATTTCATCGGCGGCAAGCGTGTCGCCGGCACCAGCGGCCGCAAGCAGGACGTCATGCAGCCGATGGACGGCACCGTGCGCGGCACGGTGGCGCTGGCCTCGCAGGCGGAACTGCGCGCGGCGGTCGAGAACGCCAAGGCGGCGCAGCCCAAATGGGCCGCGACCAATCCGCAGCGCCGCGTGCGCGTGCTGATGAAATTCCTCGAACTGGTTGCCCGCGACTATGACGAACTGGCCGAGATCCTGGCGCGCGAACATGGCAAGACCATCGCCGACGCCAAGGGCGACATCCAGCGCGGCCTCGAAGTGGTCGAGGTCTGCATCGGCGCGCCGCATATGATGAAGGGTGAGTTCACCGACGGCGCCGGCCCCGGCATCGACGCCTATTCGATGCGCCAGCCGCTCGGCGTCGTCGCCGGCATCACGCCGTTCAACTTCCCGGCGATGATCCCGCTGTGGAAGATTGCCCCGGCGCTGGCCTGCGGCAACGCCTTCATCCTGAAGCCTTCCGAGCGCGATCCGGGCGTGCCGATGCGCATTGCCGAACTGTTCCTGGAGGCCGGTCTGCCGGCCGGCATCCTCAACGTCGTCAACGGCGACAAGGAGGTGGTCGACGCTATCCTCGACGATCCGGACATCAAGGCCGTCGGCTTTGTCGGCTCGACGCCGATCGCTCAGTACATCTATGCGCGCGGCTGTGCGGCTGGCAAGCGCGTGCAGTGCTTCGGCGGCGCCAAGAACCACATGATCATCATGCCCGACGCCGACATGGACCAGACCGTCGACGCGCTGATCGGCGCCGGCTACGGCTCGGCCGGCGAGCGCTGCATGGCGATCTCGGTGGCCGTGCCGGTCGGCAACGACACCGCCAACCGGCTGATGGAGAAGCTCGTCCCTCGCGTCGAGAGCCTGAAGGTCGGCCCGTCGACGGATTCGGCCGCCGATTTCGGCCCGCTGGTCACCGCCCAGGCGCTGGAGCGCGTCAAGGGCTACGTCGACATCGGCGTCAAGGAAGGCGCCAAGCTGGTCGTCGACGGCCGCGGCTTCAGGATGCAGGGCTATGAGGACGGCTACTATATGGGCGGCTGCCTGTTCGACAATGTCACGCCCGACATGCGCATCTACAAGGAAGAGATTTTTGGGCCGGTGCTGTCCGTGGTACGCGCGCCGACCTATGAGAATGCCCTCAAGCTCGCCAACGACCATGAGATGGGCAATGGCGTTGCCATCTTCACCCGCGACGGCGACGCGGCGCGCGACTTCGCCAGCCGTGTCCAGGTCGGCATGGTCGGCATCAACGTGCCGATCCCGGTGCCGATCGCCTACTACACCTTCGGCGGCTGGAAGGCGTCTTCCTTCGGCGACCTCAACCAGCACGGCCCGGACGCGTTCCGCTTCTACACCAAGACCAAGACGGTGACCTCGCGCTGGCCGTCCGGCATCAAGGATGGTGCGGAGTTCGTCATCCCGACGATGAACTAGCCGGACGATTTCTTCGTCCGGTCTTACTCGCCGCAGGGCGGATGAGAAGATCGATTGAACCTGAGGCCTAAGTCCCCGGACTTGGGCCTTTTGTTTTGCAAACGCTAATGTGATGGAACCGGCGGGGCTCGCAGGACTTAGGGCTGCAATCCTGCCGTGGAGGAGGCGCGGCAGACAACCAGGGCGCCGCACGGCGGGCCGGTGGCATTGCATCGTCCGGCGCAAGGAGGTGTCAGATGACACGACGTCTTACGGCGACAATGTTCGTTGCGGCGATGGCGATGTGCTCGGGCGCTGCTCAGGCAAATGCGGCCGGGCAATGCGCGGCGCGCGCCGATATCGTGAAAGCGCTCGGTGAGAACTTCCACGAAAGCGAAGCCGGGCGCGGCCTGATCAACCCCAATGTGGTCCTCGAGGTGTTCGTTTCGGAACAAGGCAGTTGGACGGTTCTGGCTTCCGACACGAAGGGCCAGAGTTGCATCCTGTCGGTCGGCGAGGGCTGGGACAGCCCAACGATCAAGGCGGCTTTGCCAGGCGCTTGACTCAGCGTGTCGCGGCCACCTCGGCATGGCCGCGCAGCAGCGCCATCAGTTTCTTGGCGTCCTTGGCGGCGCCTTCCTCGTCGCCGTCCAGGATCGAGCGGATCAATGCGACATGGTGCTCGGCGGATTCCGCCAGTCCGGTGTCCGCCTTGTAGCGGAACCAGAAGCGGCGGCTGTGGGTCTGCAGGGGGGCGGCCAGCCGGGCGGCGAACGGGTTGTCGGCGGCCAGCGCCAGCGCCTCGTCGAGCGCCTTGTCGGCCTGGATGAAGGCAAGCACATTGCCCGAGATGACCGCTTTCTGCATGGCGAGCGCGGCCTCGTGAAACAGGTCGGCGGCCTCGCGGGTGACGAAGCGGGCGGCTGATCGTGCGAGCACCACCTCGACGCCGCGCCGGGCGTCGAGCACGCGCAGCCAGTCGCCGGGATGCAGAGGCGCTATCGCAATGCCGGCACGGGGCCTGACGTCGAGCAGTCCTTCCCAGGCCAGCCGCTGGATCGCCTCGCGCACGGGCGTGCGGCCGAGCGCCAGCCGCTCGATCAAGGAACCCTCGGTGATAAAACTCGCCGGGGCCAGTTCGAGCGTGACGATCATGTGTTCAAGGATGCGATAAGCCTTGATCGCCGCAGGCTCGGACACAGTGCTTGCTTCCATGGATATCAAAGGCGGGCTCCTGATATATCAAAAATATATCATAACAGATTCCGCATTGACAGCGGCTTTCCTAACAGATATACGTCTGATATATCAGATGGAGAGATAGCCATGTGGACCGGAGTTTTCCCCGCCGTCACGACCAAATTCACCGCCGACGACCGGCTCGACCACGCGGAGATGGAGCGTTGCTTCAGCTTGCAGATGGAAGCCGGCTGCGACGGCATCATCGTCTGCGGCTCGCTCGGCGAGGGGCCGATGCTGTCGCCTGACGAGAAGATCGAGGTACTGAAGACCGCGCAGAAGGTCGCAGGCAAGAAGCCGGTGCTGCTGACCGTCAACGAGGCCGGCACCCGCGAGGCCGCCAGCATTGCCAGGCGCGCCGCCAAGGAAGGCGCCAACGGCCTGATGGTGGTGCCGAGCCCGATCTACCACACCAACGCCGAAGAGACGGTGGCGGCCCTGCGCGCCGTCGCCGAGGCCGGCGACCTGCCGGTCATGATCTATTCCAACCGGCTCGCCTACCGCGTCGACGTCACCGTCGACCAGATGGAGGAACTGGCATCGGACAAGCGCTTCGTCGCCATCAAGGAATCCTCCGACGACATCCGCCGCTCGACCGAGATCATCAACCGCCTAGGCAGCCGCTACGACCTGTTCACCGGCGTCGACAATCTCGCCTTCGAGGCGCTGTCGGTCGGCGCCATCGGCTGGGTGGCCGGCCTGGTCACCGCCTTCCCGCGCGAGACCGTCGCCATCTACCAGCTGATGAAGCATGGCCGCCGCGAAGAGGCGCTCGCCATCTACCGCTGGTTCCGGCCGCTGCTCGACCTCGATGTCTCGACCTACCTGGTGCAGAACATCAAGCTTGCCGAAGTGTTCGCCATCAACACCAATGACCGCGTGCGCATGCCGCGCATGCCGCTGTCGGGCGAACGCCGCAAGACCGTCGAGAAGATCGTCAAGGATGCGCTCGCGGTACGGCCGACGCTGCCTCAGTTCTAAGGAGAAGATGCCGGCAGGTGAAGGGCAGCGCCCACGTGACAGGAAGTTCCAAGTCGACAGAAGCGGGGCGCCGCTCCTCATCCGCCCTTCGGGCGCCTTCTCGCCGTGAACGGGGAGAAGGGACAGACATCGCCATCGTCGGCGGCGGCATCATCGGCATCTGCGCGGCTGCCTTCCTTGCCGAGACCGGGCTGGATGTCACGGTTTTCGACCGCACGGGCATCTGCGAGGAGACGAGCTCCGGCAACGCCGCCGCCTTTGCCTTCTCCGACGTGTTGCCGCTGGCGCACAAGGGCATGATCCGGCAGCTGCCGAAATGGCTCGCCGATCCGCTCGGCCCGCTCAGCGTCCCGCCGGCCTATCTGCCGAAGCTGCTGCCCTGGCTGATCCGGTTCTGGCGCGCCGGCGCGCCGGCGAAATACGAGGCGAGCCTGATGGCACAGGCCGGCATGATGAAACTTGCCGAAGCCGAATGGATGGATCTGCTCGATCGTTCCGGCACACGGCCGATGCTTCGCGAGGACGGTTCGCTCGAGCTCTACGAAAGCGAAGCCGAGTTCCGCGCCTCGCTGTCGGGCTGGGCGGCGCGCGAGCGCTTCGGCATCGGCTTCCGTCATGTCGAAGGCGAAGAACTGGCTGGCTTGCAGCCGGGGTTGTCACCGCGCTTCGTCAAGGGCACCTTCGTGCCGGGATGGAAGACGGTCGCCGATCCGAAACTGCTCGGCAAGGCGGTGTGGGCTTACGCGCAGTCCAAGGGTGCCCGTTTCGAGATGGCCCGCATCGATCGCGTCGCGGCGGATCAGGACGGTGTCACGCTGACGCTGGCCGATGGTTCGAGCAGGCAAGCCAGGCGCCTCGTTGTCGCGGCGGGCGCGTGGTCGCACCTCCTGGCGCGGCAGCTAGGCGATCGCATTCCGCTGGAGACCGAACGCGGCTACAACACGACGCTGCCGACGAGCGCTTTCGACGTGAGGCGGCAGCTGATCTTTTCGGGGCATGGCTTCGTCATCACTCGGCTCGAAACGGGCCTGCGCGTCGGCGGTGCCGTGGAACTCGGCGGCATCGAGCGACCACCCAATTTCAACAGGTCGAAAGCGCTCTTGCAGAAGGCGCAGAAATTCCTGCCGGGACTCGATCCCTCGGGCGGGCGCGAATGGATGGGGTTCCGGCCCTCGCTGCCGGATTCGGTGCCCGTGATCGGCAAGGCGGCGCGAAGCCGGTCGGTGATCTACGCCTTCGGCCACGGCCATCTCGGCCTGACCCAGGCTGCGGCAACCGGGCGGTTGATCAGGGAATTCGTTCTGGGGCAGACTTCGTCCGTCGATCTGGCCCCCTTCGGCCCACAACGATTTTGATTTTTTCGGGTTTTGATCTTGAGGAGCGACATGGCCAAGAAATCCTTCTTCTGCATCGACGGCCACACCTGCGGCAACCCGGTGCGGCTGGTCGCCGGCGGCGGTCCGCTGCTGCAGGGCTCGACGATGATGGAACGGCGCGCGCATTTCCTCGCCGAATATGACTGGATCCGCACCGGCCTGATGTTCGAGCCGCGCGGCCATGACGTGATGTCCGGCTCGATCCTCTACCCGCCGACACGCGAGGATTGCGACATCGCCATCCTGTTCATCGAGACGTCCGGTTGCCTGCCCATGTGCGGCCACGGCACCATCGGTACGGTGACGATGGCCATCGAACACGGGCTGATCAAGCCGAAGACGCCGGGTGTGCTGCGGCTCGACACGCCGGCCGGCCTGGTCATCGCCGAATACAAACAGGTCGGCGAGTATGTCGAGGAGGTGCGCATCACCAATGTGCCGTCCTTCCTCCACGCCGCAGGCCTGACGGTCGAATGTCCCGGGCTCGGCGAGATCACCGTCGATGTGGCCTATGGCGGTAATTTCTACGCCATCGTCGAACCGCAGGCGAACTATCGCGACATGGCCGATTATTCCGCCGGCGACCTCATCGCCTGGAGCCCGGTGGTGCGGCAGCGGCTCAACGAGAAATATTCCTTCGTGCATCCGGAGAATCCCGGCATCACCGGGTTGTCCCACATGCTGTGGACCGGCAGGCCGACGGTCGATGGAGCCGATGCCCGTAATGCCGTCTTCTACGGCGACAAGGCGATCGACCGCTCGCCCTGCGGCACTGGCACATCGGCGCGCATGGCGCAGCTTCACGCCAAGGGCAAGCTTAGTGCAGGCGACGCCTTCGTCCATGAATCGATCATCGGTTCGCTGTTCAAGGGCAAGGTCGAAAAGGAGGTCACCGTGGCTGGCAAGCCGGCAATCATCCCGTCGATCGGCGGCTGGGCACGCATGACCGGACTGAACACCATCTTCATCGACGACCGCGATCCGTTCGCGCATGGTTTCGTGGTCAAGTAGGAGAATCCTGACCTCGCGGAAAGGAGTGTGACGAAAAAACGAACCATGTCAGGAACGCAAAGATTCTTCTCATCACCTAATTTTGACGGCGATTTCTTCGAAACGGAGCGCATGATGCAGCCCAATCGTCAAAGACATTGCGTTGTGCCAATGATAGGGTCCGCGATAGTCCAGGGGCTGGGCGCGAAAAGCGGGCGATCGGGAAGACGTGACTTGGAACCACGCGGAGCGGTCGAAAAAATCACGTTGCAATCCGGGCTCGAAACTTTACGACTAGGGGAAATACGAAAAGGAATGCGTCTGCATGGGCGACATTCCAGGGGAGCCATGTACACATGCAGTACTTTGTCCAGCAGCTTATCAACGGGCTGACGCTGGGATCGATCTATGGGCTGATCGCGATCGGCTACACGATGGTCTACGGCATCATCGGCATGATCAATTTCGCCCATGGCGACATCTTCATGGTGGGCGCCTTCACGGCGCTGATCGTCTTCCTCATCCTCGGCGCGCTGTTTTATTCGGTGCCCGTGGTCATCGCGCTGCTGGTCATGATGATCGTGGCGATGCTGCTCACCAGCCTCTACAACTGGACGATCGAGAAAGTGGCCTACCGACCGCTGCGCGGTTCGTTCCGGCTGGCGCCGCTGATCACCGCCATCGGCATGTCGATCGCGCTGTCGAACTTCGTCCAGGTGACACAAGGGCCGCGCAACAAGCCGATCCCGCCGATGGTCAGCCAAGTCTACAACATCAACGGCGTCAGCGTGTCGCTGAAGCAGATCATCATCGTCATCGTCACCGCTTTGCTGCTGGCGGTGTTCTGGTACCTGGTCAACAAGACCTCGCTTGGCCGGGCGCAACGCGCCTGCGAGCAGGACCGCAAGATGGCCGCACTGCTTGGCATCGACGTCGACCGCACCATCTCGATCACCTTCATCATGGGTGCAGCCCTTGCCGCCGTCGCCGGCACGCTGTTCCTGATGTACTACGGCGTCATCGCCTTCTCGGACGGTTTCGTGCCGGGCGTGAAGGCGTTCACGGCCGCGGTGCTTGGCGGCATCGGCTCGCTTCCGGGCGCCGTGCTCGGCGGGCTCTTGATAGGCTTCATCGAGAGCATGTGGTCGGCCTATTTCTCGATCGACTACAAGGACGTCGCCGCGTTCTCGATCCTGGCCATCGTGCTGATCTTCCTGCCTTCCGGCATATTGGGCCGGCCAGAAGTCGAAAAGGTGTGAGATCATGGCCGTGACCGTATCTCGTGCGAGCGACACCGTCGCCAAGCCCATGCAGCGCGCGCTGCGCGAGGGCTTCTATGCCGGCGCCATCGCGCTTGGCCTGTTCGTACTGTTCATCGGCCTCAAGACCGACCAGAACATGTCCAACGAACTGGTCGTGGTGCAGCGCTGGGGCCTGCTTGCCGCGGTGGTGATCGCCACCGCAGTCGGGCGTTTCCTCTATGTCGCCTACGGCCAGCCCTTCATGGCCAACCAGAAGATCGCCGATGTCGCCACCGGGCTCATGCCGGCAAGTGTGGCATCCCGCTCCTTCACCCTGCCGACCTTCATCGGAGCGGTCGTCGCCATGGTGCTGCTGTTCGTGTTCAACAGCTCTCTCGCCGGATGGGTTGGGGCAGAACCGGCCGGCTATCTGCAATTCCTGCGTGCCCTGGCGGTCATCTATGTGCTGGCCTGCGTGATCTATTACTTCCGCGCCTTCATCCATGCCAACTTCACCAAATTGGGCATCTCGGCGTTGGTGCTGTACCCGATCCTCGTCGTCGCGGTGCTGTCACTCAACGCCTGGTCGATCACCGGAGGGTTGCAGGGTTCGTTGAAATGGGTCGATAATTTCGGCATCCAGATCCTGATCTATGTGATGCTGGCCTGGGGACTGAACATCGTCGTCGGCCTCGCCGGTCTGCTCGATCTCGGCTACGTCGCTTTTTATGCGATTGGCGCCTATGCCTATGCGCTTCTCGCCACCCATTTCGGCCTGTCGTTCTGGATATTGTTGCCCGCCGCGGGCGCCATGGCCGCGCTCTGGGGGGTGCTGCTCGGCTTTCCCGTGCTGCGCCTGCGCGGCGACTATCTGGCGATCGTGACGCTCGCCTTCGGCGAGATCATCCGCCTCGTGCTGATCAACTGGCGCGAAGTCACCAATGGGTCGGCCGGCATCTCCGGCATTCCCAAGGTCAGCTTCTTCGGCTTGATGTCGTTCAACGTGTCGGACCCGAATTACATCGCCAAGGTGCTGAACCTCGCCACGTCCAGCGCCTACTACAAGATCTTCCTCTACTACCTGATCCTTGGGCTCTGCCTGCTAACCGCCTTCGTCACCATCCGGCTGCGGCGCCTGCCGGTCGGCCGCGCCTGGGAAGCCTTGCGTGAGGACGAGATCGCCTGCCGCTCGCTCGGTATCAACACCACCACCACCAAGCTGACGGCCTTTGCCACCGGCGCCATGTTCGGCGGCTTCGCCGGTTCGTTCTTTGCCGCGCGGCAAGGTTTCGTCAGCCCCGAATCCTTCGTCTTCCTGGAATCGGCCATTATCCTCGCCATCGTCGTTCTTGGCGGCATGGGGTCGCTGGTCGGCATCGCCGTCGCCGCGATGGTGATGATCGGCGGCACCGAGGCGCTGCGCGAACTCGACTTCCTCAAGCAGGTGTTCGGACCCGATTTCACACCGGAACTCTACCGCATGCTTCTGTTCGGCATGGCCATGGTCATCGTCATGCTGTGGAAGCCCCGCGGCTTCGTCGGCAGTCGTGAACCGACCGCCTTCCTCAAGGAGCGAAGGGCTGTCTCAGGCTCCTTCACCAAGGAGGGCCACGGCTGATGAACGCGACCACGCAAATGAACGACGCCATCCTGCAGGTCGAGCATCTGTCGATGAAGTTCGGCGGCCTGGTCGCCATCGGCGACCTGTCCTTCACCGCCAGGCGCGGCGAGATCACCGCGCTGATCGGCCCCAACGGCGCCGGCAAAACCACAGTGTTCAACTGCATCACCGGCTTCTACAAGCCGTCGGAAGGCATGATCACGCTCAGCCGGGCCGATGGCTCCAGCTACCTGCTGGAACGGCTGCCCAACCACGAGATCCCGGCGCGCGCCAAGGTGGCGCGCACCTTCCAGAACATCCGCCTATTCTCGGGCATGACGCTGCTGGAGAACCTGCTCGTCGCCCAGCACAACAAGCTGATGAAGGCTTCGGGCTATACGATCCTGGGCCTGTTCGGCTTCAGCGGCTACCGCAAGGCCTCAGCCGAATCGGTGGAGCTTGCCAAGCACTGGCTGGAAAAGGCCGATCTCGTCGATCGCGCCGACGATCCGGCCGGCGACCTGCCCTATGGCGCGCAGCGGCGGCTCGAAATCGCGCGCGCCATGTGCACCGGTCCTGAACTGCTGTGCCTCGACGAGCCGGCGGCCGGCCTCAACCCGAAGGAATCGGCGGCGCTCAACGAACTGCTGATGGACATCAAGAAGTCGTCAGGCACCTCGATCCTCTTGATCGAGCACGACATGTCGGTGGTCATGCAGATTTCCGACCATGTCGTGGTGCTGGAATATGGCCGCAAGATCTCCGACGGCAATCCGCAATCGGTGCGCACCGACCCGCGCGTCATCGCCGCCTATCTCGGCGTCGACGACGAGGAGGTCGAGACCGTGCTGACCGAAGTCGGCGACGAGGACGTCATCGAACGGCTCGATACCGGTCCCGACTCCGCGCATGGCCCGGGAACATCTTCGTCGTATCTGGCCGGGCCGGTGAGCGACACCGTCGGCCATAGCGAAGGCGAACGCGTGACAGTGTCGAAAGGCGCCTCGAAGGCAGCGCAGGTCGATGCCCGCGCCGCGACCGTGGCAAGCAGGCCTGTCGCACCGGCGCCGGCCAAGCCCGCTGCGAAGAAAGCGGCACCAAGGAAGACGGCCGCCAAGGCCCCTGCCGTGAAGGCCGAAGGCGTTTCGAACCGCCTCACTGCCCCCCGTGGCGGCAAGGCCGACAATCTGACCCGCATCAAGGGCATCGGTGCGGTCAACGAGAAGAAGCTCAACGAGCACGGCATCTTCCACTTCGACCAGATCGGCGCCTGGAAGAAGGCCGATGTCGAGGCAGTCGAGGCTTATCTCGCCTTTGACGGACGCATCGCGCGCGAGGAATGGGTCAAGCAGGCGAAGCTGCTCGGCCAGGGCAAGGATACGGAATTCTCGCGCCGTGTCGATGCGGGCAAGGTGGCGACCAGTCATGCTTCCGGCAAGGCCGCGAGCACAGGCAAGCCCGCTCAGGGCAAGCGTGGAGGGGGCAAGTGATGGCCACGACAACGCTGCTCGATATCAAGGGCGTGGAGACCTATTACGGCAACATCCGTGCGCTGAACGGCGTCAACGTCACCGTCAAGCAAGGTGAGATCGTGGCGCTGATCGGTGCCAACGGCGCCGGCAAGTCGACGCTGATGATGACCATCTTCGGGGCTCCACGCGCCCGCACGGGCACCATCACCTTCGCCGGGACCGATATCACCCAGTTGCCGACGCACGAAATCGCACGCATGCGGATTGCCCAGTCGCCCGAGGGCCGGCGCATCTTTCCGCGCATGACGGTGATGGAAAACCTGCAGATGGGCGCAAGCCTCGACAACCTCAAACATTATGGCGAGGACGTCGAGAAGGTGTTCACGCTGTTCCCCAGACTGAAGGAGCGCATCGCCCAGCGGGGCGGTACGTTGTCGGGCGGCGAACAGCAGATGCTGTCGATCGGACGCGCATTGATGGCGCGGCCGAAACTGCTTCTGCTCGACGAACCGTCGCTGGGTCTGGCGCCGCTGATCGTCAAGCAGATCTTCGATGCCATCCGCGAATTGAACCGCACCCAAGGGCTGACCGTGTTCCTAGTCGAGCAGAACGCGTTCGGCGCGCTCAAGCTCGCCACGCGCGGCTATGTCATGGTCAACGGCAATGTGACGATGAGCGGCACCGGCAAGGAGCTGCTCGCCAATCCGGAAGTGCGCGCCGCCTATCTCGAAGGCGGACATCACTGAGTTCAGGAGACTTCCCATGCAAGGCATTCTCTACGAGGAACAGTCGATCTGGCAGTTCTTCTTCGTCACCTGCCTGCTCGGTGGCTGGGCAGCCTGGATGACCGGCAAGGCCAGTGCTCAGACATGGCGCAGCTTCATCCAGCTGTTCGCCTATATGCTCGGCCTTGGCATCGGCGTCCGTTTCATCCACCACGCGCTGTTCGACGGCACGATGTTCTCGCTGCATTACTATATCGTCGACACAATCGTGCTGATGATACTGGGCTTTATAGGCTATCAATACACACGAACCAACCAGATGGTCACACAGTATAATTGGCTCTACGAAAGAGCTTCAATCTTGAGCTGGAAACCGAAAGGTTGACGTTCATCATTAACGCCGCGTCAGGGATGAATCGGACGTGACAAGTGCCTGAAAATCGGCAAACTATGCTTTCTGCGATAAGGGTGGGCATCGCATGAAAGCTTCATCCACGCCCACTCCGTTAATGGGAGCGTTTAAATGAAAAAGTCACTTTTGTCCGCCGTAGCCCTGACCGCGCTCGTCGCGTTCGGCGGCAACGCGTGGGCTGATGTAATGTTCGGCGTCGCCGGTCCGATCACCGGTCCGAACGCGGCCTTCGGCGCACAGTTGCAGAAGGGCGCCGAAGCGGCGGTCGCCGATATCAATGCCAAGGGCGGTATCAATGGCGAGCAGATCAAGCTCGAAGTCGGCGACGACGTCTCCGATCCGAAGCAGGGCATCTCGGTCGCCAACAAGTTCGTCGGCGACGGCGTCAAGTTCGTGATCGGCCACTTCAACTCGGGCGTGTCGATCCCGGCCTCCGAGGTCTACGCGGAAAACAATATCGTCGAAATCACGCCGGCTGCAACCAACCCGAAGTTCACCGAGCGCGGCCTGTGGAATGTGTTCCGTACCTGCGGACGCGACGACCAGCAGGGCAGCATCGCCGGCGCCTATATCGCCGCGAACTTCAAGGATGCCAAAGTCGCCGTGATCCATGACAAGACCCCTTACGGCCAGGGCCTCGCGGACGAAACCAAGAAGGCGATGAACGCCGCGGGCGTCAAGGAAGTGATGTATGAAGGCGTCAATGTCGGCGACAAGGACTTCTCGGCGCTGATCGCCAAGATGAAGGAAGCCGGCGTCACCCTGATCTACTGGGGCGGCCTGCACACCGAAGCCGGCCTGATCATCCGTCAATCCGCGGACCAGGGCCTCAAGGCGCCGATGATGTCGGGTGACGGCATCGTGACGGACGAACTCGCCGCGATCGCGGGCGACGCCGTCGCCGGCACGCTCAACACGTTCGGCCCCGACCCGCGCCTGATCCCGGCCAACAAGGAACTCGTCGAGAAGTTCCGCGCGCAGGGTTTCGAGCCGGAAGCCTACACGCTCTACGCCTATGCCGCCGTGCAGGTGGTCGCCGAGGCAGCCGCCGCCGCCAAGACGAACGATCCGCAGGCCGTCGCCAAGGCGATGCATGAAAGCGGTCCGTTCCCGACCGTTCTGGGCGATCTCGCCTATGACGCCAAGGGCGATCCGAAGCTGCCTGGCTACATCATGTACGAATGGAAGAAGAAGGACGACGGCAAGTATTCCTGGTTCCCGAAGTCGTAATTTATTCAGATCCGAAACCAACGATGCCCGGCGCCTCGCGCCGGGCATTTTCTTTGACATGCTGGCAGCGGTGACATCCCTGCCAGCTTTCCTTGATCTTATGCATGTCGTTATCCCGGAACCGAGGACACTTCCGGGCGAGATGCATTGGCCTCGAAAGATCGCATCCAGGATCGAAATTGTCGCCGTTGTTCCGTCCGTTCGAACGAATGCGTGCGAGTGTTGACTGAATAATCGATTTAAATCGGTTTAAGTCGGCGTCGATTTTGTTTGCACTGCAGCATTTTCGCGTTAATCATTGCCCCGATTTCCCGTCCCTTCCGCTGCTGGAGCCCAGTCCTTGGCCATCACGAAGATCCTCGTCGCCAACCGGTCAGAAATCGCCATCCGCGTCTTTCGCGCGGCCAACGAGTTGGGCCTCAAAACCGTGGCGATCTGGGCCGAGGAAGACAAATACTCCCTGCACCGCTTCAAGGCCGACGAGAGCTACCAGGTCGGGCGTGGCCCGCATCTCAACAAGGACATGGGGCCGATCGAGAGCTATCTGTCGATCGAGGAGGTGATCCGGGTCGCCAGGCTTTCAGGCGCCGACGCCATCCACCCCGGATACGGGCTGCTGTCGGAAAGCCCCGAATTCGCCGAAGCCTGCGCGCAAGCAGGCATCACCTTCATCGGACCGAAGCCAGACACGATGCGCAGGCTGGGCAACAAGGTCGCCGCGCGCAATCTCGCCATCGAGGTCGGCGTGCCCGTGGTGCCGGCCACCGATCCGTTGCCGGACGATTTGGAGGCGGTCAAGGAACTCGCCAGGACGGTCGGTTATCCCGTCATGCTGAAGGCCTCGTGGGGTGGCGGTGGCCGCGGCATGCGCGCCATCCGCTCCGAGGCCGACCTCGCCCGCGAGGTCATGGAAGGCAAGCGCGAGGCGAAAGCCGCCTTCGGCAAGGACGAGGTCTATCTCGAAAAACTGATCGAGCGCGCCCGCCATGTCGAGGTGCAGGTGCTCGGCGACACGCATGGCAATGCCGTGCACCTGTTCGAGCGCGACTGCTCGATCCAGCGCCGCAACCAGAAGGTCGTCGAGCGCGCGCCGGCGCCCTATCTCAGCGAGGACCTGCGCCAAGAGCTATGCGGCTACGCGCTGAAGATCGCGCGCGAGACCAGCTATATCGGCGCCGGCACCGTCGAATTCCTGCAGGACGCCGACACCGGCAAGTTCTACTTCATCGAGGTCAATCCGCGCATCCAGGTCGAGCACACCGTCACCGAGATGGTGACCGGCATCGACATCGTGAAGGCGCAGATACACATTCTCGACGGCTTCGCCATCGGCACGCCGGAATCGGGCGTGCCGGCGCAAAGGGACATTCGGCTGAACGGCCATGCCTTGCAGTGCCGCATCACCACCGAAGACCCGGAACACAATTTCATTCCCGACTACGGCCGCATCACCGCCTATCGCGGCGCCACCGGCTTCGGTATCCGCCTCGATGGCGGCACGGCCTATTCCGGCGCGGTCATCACCCGCTTCTACGATCCGCTGCTGGAGAAGGTAACGGCCTGGGCGCCGACGCCGGCCGAGACCATCGCCCGCATGAACCGAGCCTTGCGCGAGTTCCGCATCCGCGGCGTCGCCACCAACCTCACCTTCCTCGAAGCGATCATCAATCACCCGAGCTTCGCCGACAATTCCTATACGACGAGGTTCATCGACACAACGCCGGAGCTGTTCCAGCAGGTCAAGCGCCAGGACCGCGCCACCAAGCTGCTCAACTATCTGGCCGACGTCAGCGTCAACGGCCATCCCGAGACGCGCGGCCGGCCGACGCCAAAGGCCGACGCGGCGCCGCCCGTCGTGCCCTATCTCAACGGCAATGTGCCTGGTGGCAGCAAGCAGAAGCTCGATGTGCTCGGGCCGGAAAAGTTCGCCGCCTGGATGCGCGAGCAAAAGGAAGTGCTGGTCACCGACACGACGATGCGCGACGGCCACCAGTCGCTGCTCGCCACCCGCGTGCGCACGCATGACATTGCCGGCATCGCCGGCACCTACGCGCGCGCCTTGCCACAACTCCTGTCGCTGGAATGCTGGGGCGGCGCCACTTTCGACGTGGCCATGCGCTTCCTCACCGAGGATCCGTGGGAGCGGCTGTCGCTGGTGCGGGAAGCAGCCCCCAACCTGTTGCTGCAGATGCTGCTGCGTGGCGCGAACGGCGTCGGCTATACCAATTATCCCGACAATGTCGTGCAGCATTTCGTCAAGCAGGCGGCAAGCGGCGGCATCGACCTGTTCCGCGTCTTCGACTGCCTGAACTGGGTCGAGAACATGCGCGTCGCCATGGACGCCGTGGGGGCCGAGGGCAAGCTGATCGAAGCCGCGATGTGCTATACCGGCGACATTCTCGATCCGGCGCGGGCCAAGTACGACCTGAAATACTATGTCGGGCTGGCCGAGGAATTGCAGGCGGCCGGCGCCCATATCATCGCGGTCAAGGACATGGCCGGCCTGTTGAAGCCGAGTGCCGCCCGCGTGCTGTTCAAGGCGCTGCGCGAGGCGACCGATCTGCCGATCCATTTCCACACCCACGACACATCGGGCCTGTCGGCGGCAACCGTGCTGGCGGCGGTGGAAAGCGGCGTCGACGCCATCGACGCGGCGATGGACGCCTTCTCCGGCAACACCTCTCAGCCATGTCTCGGTTCGATCGTCGAGGCGTTGAGAGGCACCGAGCGCGATCCCGGCCTCGACCCGCAATGGATCCGCAAAATCTCGTTCTATTGGGAAGCCGTTCGCAACCAATACGCCGCCTTCGAGAGCGACCTGAAAGGGCCGGCCTCCGAAGTCTACCTGCACGAAATGCCAGGCGGGCAGTTCACCAATTTGAAGGAACAGGCCCGTTCGCTCGGACTGGAGACACGCTGGCACGAAGTGGCGCAGACGTATCACGACGTCAACCTGATGTTCGGCGACATCGTCAAGGTGACGCCGTCGTCCAAGGTGGTCGGCGACATGGCGCTGATGATGGTGAGCCAGGACCTGACCGTTGCCGATGTCGAAAACCCGGCCCGGGATATCGCCTTCCCGGACTCGGTCATCTCGATGCTGCGCGGCGACCTCGGGCAGTCCCCGGGCGGCTGGCCGCGGACGCTGCAGAAGAAGGCATTGAAGGGCGACAAGCCGATCACGGCGCGGCCCGGTTCGTTGCTGAAGCCGGCCGACCTCGAGAAGAGCCGCAAGGAGATCGAGGACAAGTTGGAGCGCAAGCTGACGGAATACGAATTCGCCTCGTGGCTGATGTATCCGAAGGTGTTTTCCGACTTCGTCGTCGCCCAGGAAACCTACGGCCCGGTCAGCGTTCTGCCGACGCCGACCTATTTCTACGGCATGAAATCGGAAGACGAGATTTTCGTCGATATCGAAAGGGGCAAGACCTTGGTCGTGCGCTGCCAGGCGTTCGGCGATGTCGACGAGAAGGGCATGGTCACCGTGTTCTTCGAGCTGAACGGCCAGCCGCGGCGTGTGAAGGTGCCCGATCGCGCGCATGGTGCGTCGGCAGCCAAGGCGCGCCGCAAGGCCGAGCCCGGCAACGAGGCGCATGTCGGGGCGCCGATGCCGGGTGTGGTTTCGGCGCTTGCGGTCGCTGCCGGCCAAGCGGTCAAGGCAGGCGACGTGCTGCTTTCCATCGAAGCGATGAAGATGGAGACGGCGCTGCATGCCGAGCGTGATGGCACGGTCGCCGAGGTGCTGGTCAAGGCCGGCGACCAGATCGATGCGAAGGATCTCCTGATCGCGTTCAGCTAAGAGTTCGCAAGGAGCGGGCAGGCTGTCGGCTTCTGGCGGCAGGGCTGGCGAGCTGTTCGATAACGGCTTGACCCGCCGGCCCGGGTCGGGCATCGAACCGCTGAAATTCGCCGCGGCACGTTCCCCGAGTCGCGGCGCGGAACCGATCTTTGGAGAAAAACATGGCCGACGATATCACCGAGACCAGCCAGACTGTTGCCGCCGGCCAGCTGCGTGCCTTGATCGAGCGCATCGAGCGGCTCGAGGAAGAAAAGAAGACGATTTCCGACGACATCAAGGAAGTTTTCGCCGAGGCCAAGGGCACCGGCTTCGACACCAAGGCAATTCGCACCATCATCCGGTTGCGCAAGAAGGACCAGGCCGAGCGCCAGGAGGAGGATGCCATCCTCGATCTGTACATGGCCGCGCTCGGCATGGTCTAAGACTGGAAACAGTCTAGGGCGTCAGTTCGGCGCCCTCAACGGTTCGAACCATGAGCGAATTCGACTTCGGCGGCCGCCGTGCCTTGGAATTCCGCCATCGCGGCTTCTGGTCGCTGTTTGCCGAACGGCATCCGGAAGAAAGAGCCCGGCTGGCGCGGCGCGGACCCTGGTTCTGGCAGCGCGGGCTTCCCGACTTCGCACTGGTCCTTTCCATGTATGTCGCGCCGGCGCAGAACCATGTCGGCGTTTTCTTCGGCCGCAACGAGAAGTTCGGCGCCACGCAAAGCTGGTCGCGGCTGGAGCCGTTCCGGCCGGCGATCGAAGACAGGCTGAAACTCAGACCGGAACAAAGCTGCGAAGGCCTCGGCATCAATTCGATGTGGCGGGTCAATTGCTTTGCCGAGGACAACTGGCCGGCGATGACCGACTGGCTGGTAACGGAGTGCTCGCGTGTCGAGCACGCCGTTGTCGCGGTTCTGGGGCAGCGGTAAGTGATCGCGGATTTCTTTCGCTCGCGTTGGATTGGCCAGGTGTCGCTCGACCGGCTGTTCCGGCGCGACCTGATGCTTGTCGGGACCGTGATCAATATGGCGTCGTCTGCTGCGGCGCTGATCCTGCTTGGACTGAAGATGCCGCTCGGCCTTGTCCTGGCGGTGCATTTTGCACCGGTGCTCTACAACTCTTCCTGACTTTGGCAGTCTGGCGCACGGCTGAGAAGGCCGGCGGTGCCAGGGCTTCCCTCTTTATGCTGGGATCAGCGCTCTGGCTGATCGCCACGATCGTAGTCTGACGAGGCTGCCCATACGAAAAGGGCGGCCGGAGCCGCCCTTCGCAAGAAATGATAACGCCTGTTCAGGCGGCCGGCTCGAATTTCAGCGCCACGCCGTTGATGCAGTAGCGCAGGCCGGTCGGCGGCGGGCCGTCCTCGAAGACATGGCCGAGATGGCTGCCGCAACGAGAGCAGTGGCATTCGGTGCGGACCATGCCGTAGCTGCGATCGACTGTGTTCTCGACCGAGCCCGGAACGGGATCGTTGAAGCTCGGCCAGCCGGTGCCGCTCTCGAACTTCAGCGTGGACTGGAAGAGCGGCTGGTCGCAGCCAACGCAGGAAAAAGTGCCGGCACGCTTCTCATAGAGCAGGGCACAGCTTCCCGGCCGCTCGGTGCCATGGTTTCGCATGACCGCGTATTGCTCCGGCGTCAGCCGGGCGCGCCATTCGGCATCGGTGCGGGTGACGGGGTAAGTGTGGGTGTCCATTTGATCTCCTCAGCCTTGGCGGCTCGTTCTTGGTTGCAACCCGATATTCGCAACAAGATAGGCGTTTGTTACGGGATTTGCCCGCATTTTCGAGCGGACCACCTGGAATTCCTCAGGCGATCGCCGCGAGATAGCGCGCGACGGAGGCGGCCAGCGCCGTTTTCGCATCGCCGATGATGTTCTGGTTCCACCATGCGCCGTAGATGTCGTCGAAGGCGAACGGTGCAAGGGCTGCCGCGATGCGGCGTACGGCGGCGCCATTGAGCGGGATCTGGTTCGGATAGCTGTACATGAAGCCGACATGGCGGCGTGTCGGCGTCACCTGCAGGATGTCGCCGGTCAGCAGCGCATCGGCACCGTCGCGTTTCCAGTGCAGCACTTGGCCGCCGGCAAAGTGGCCGCCGCAGCGGATGAGTGTCAGCGACGGGTTGATGGCCAGCATCTCGCCTTGCCAACTGACAATCGAGCGATGCGGCCGCATGATCCACTGCCGGTCGTCGGCATGGAGATAGATCGGCACGCCGCCAAACGCCTCGCTCCATTCGACCATCACCGAATAGTAATGGCAGTGCGAGATGGCGATAGCCGCCAGCCCGCCCCGACGGTTGATCTCCGCCACCGCCTCGTCGCTCACCATCGAGACGCAGTCCCACAGCACATTGCCGTGTGGTGAATGCGCCAGCAGCGCCCGCTGGCCGATGGCGAAGCGCGGCTCGATGCCGAAGGCGAGCATGCCGGCATCGTCCTTCATCACCAGCCGATGCCCGGCGGCGAGTTGTTGCGGCGTGATCCAGGCCTGGCCTTCCCAGCGCACATATTGCCGCTCGTCCTCGCAGATCGGGCAATGTTGCGGTGGCGTCTCCGTCGCCGCGAACTGGACACCGCACTGCAAGCAGAGGAAGCAGGTCATCCGATCTCCGGTGGTCCTTCAGTGTTTTCTTGAAAGCTGCTTCGTGGCACCTTCGAGCCCGGCCAGCGTCAGCGGAAACATGCGGCCGTCGAAGATGTCACGGATCATGGCGATCGAATGGGTAAAGCCCCAGTTCTTTTCGCTCTCGGGATTCAGCCACACCGCGTTCGGCCATTGCTGCAGGAGCCGGCCGAGCCAGACGGCTCCTGCCTCGGGGTTCCAGTGTTCCACCGAGCCGCCAGGATGGGCGATCTCGTAAGGGCTCATCGAGGCATCGCCGACGACGATGACCTTATAGTCGGGACCGCATTTGTGAATGAGGTCGAAGGTCGGAATCACCTCGGCATGGCGGCGGCGATTGTCCTTCCACACGCCTTCGTAGAGGCAGTTGTGGAAATAGAAATATTCGAGCTGGCGGAATTCGGCGCGGGCGGCCGAAAACAGCTCCTCGACGCTTTTGATATGGTCGTCCATCGAGCCGCCGACATCGAAGAACATCAGGAGCTTCACCGCATTGCGACGCTCGGGCCGTGTCTTGACGTCGAGATAGCCGTGCTCGGCGGTGGCGTGGATGGTGCCGGGCAGGTCGAACTCTTCCTCGGCGCCTTCGCGCACCCAGCGGCGCAGGCGCTTCAGCGCGATCTTGATGTTGCGGGTACCGAGTTCGACGGCATCGTCGAAATTCCTGAACTCGCGCTTGTCCCAGACTTTCACCGCGCGGCGGTTGCGGCTTTCATGCTGGCCGATGCGCACGCCTTCGGGATTGTAGCCATAGGCGCCGAAGGGCGAGGTGCCGCCGGTGCCGATCCATTTCGAGCCGCCCTGGTGGCGGCCCTTTTGTTGCTCGAGCCTTTGTTTCAGCGTCTCCATCAGTTTGTCGAAGCCGCCAAGCGCCTCGACCAGTTTTTTCTCCTCCTCGGTCAGGTGCTTTTCGGCGAGCCGGCGCAGCCATTCCTCGGGAATGTCGGCGACATCGACGGCATCCGGGCCACCCAGCGCCTCGATGCCCTTGAAGACATGCGCGAACACCTGGTCGAAGCGGTCGATATGGCGCTCGTCCTTCACCAGGGCGGCGCGGGCAAGATAGTAAAAACCTTCGACGTCATAGTCGACCAGTCCGGCTTCCAGCCCTTCCAGCAGAGAAAGGTATTCCCTGAGCGAGACGGGAACGCGCGCTGCCTTCAGTTCGAGGAAGAAGGGGATGAACATGGCCGGCCGTTACCTGTGGCCCTCGATCTTTTCTCGTGCGGCGCTTGCGATAAAGGCAGAGCGCGTCAGTCCGCGACGGCTGGCCTCGGCATCTATGGCCGCCAGCAGGCCGGCGTCGAGCGACAGATTGGCTCGAACGGGCCGCCCTGAATCGATCAGCACCGGAATCATGACGGCGGATTCGCCAGCAGAGCTATCGATCTCGTCCGCTCTCAACAGATCTGCCAGCGTGCGTGCCTTGGGCAAGGAAGCGCTCTTCGCCAATCGTGCTTCGACCCATTCGCGCACAGCCGATGTCGCATCGGCAATCGCCTCTTCGGGGTTTGCGCCGCCACCATGGCAACCGGGAAGATCAGGGATCCGCACGCCCCAAACATCGTCCGCGCCGTCGAGAATCCCCACATAGTGCGTCATGCGTTCCGTCCTCAGATCCATCCGGCGAGCCGGGCGATCGACCGCGCGACACCAGGCGATTGTTCGCGATGGTGACTATTTCAATTACTTAGCGTCAGAGCAAATCATACTCGATAAAGCCTGTCCTGCGCGCGACGTGGTCATAGAGCTTGCGCGCGGTGGCATTGGTCTCGTGCGTCATCCAGTAGACGTTTTTTACCCCGATCTTGCCGGCCTCCTGCTTCACCGCCTCGATGAGGGCCGCGCCGATGCCCTTGCCGCGCACATCCGGGTCGGCGAACAGGTCCTGCAGGTAGCAATTGTTTTTCTCCGACCAGCCCGAGCGGTGGTAGAGATAGTGGGTGAGGCCGACGGCCTTGCCGTCGAGGGTAGCGATAAAACCCTTCGGCTCGAATTCGCCTGTCGTGAACAGGCGCTTCCAGGTGACGGCGTAGACCTCTTCCGGCAGCTTGGTTTCGTAGAAGGTCAGGTAGTCGGTCCACAGGCGGCGCCAGTCGGCGCGGTCGGATTGCATGAGCGGGCGGACAACGATCTCAGACATTTTATCTCCTCCGAAGGGTTCTGGCCGAAGCTGACGTGGTCTTCGGCCGGCGGCAACGGTCCACAGCCGGGAAAGCGCTAACGCTGCCTTGCTATTGCTGTCTTCTCGCCATGAAGGCCAGCCGCTCGAACAGATGCACATCCTGTTCGTTCTTCAACAGGGCGCCATGCAGCTTGGGCAGCGCGCTCTTGGCGTCGACGCGCAAATCCTCGGGCGCGATGTCGTCGGCGACCAGCAGGCGGATCCAGTCCAACGCCTCCGACGTCGATGGCTTTTTCTTCAGCCCCGGCACGTCACGGATTTCGTAGAATTGGGTAAGCGCCGCGCGCACCAGGTTCTGCTTGATGCCGGGATAGTGGACATCGACGATCCTGTGCAGCGTATCGACATCGGGAAAGCGGATGTAGTGGAAGAAGCAACGGCGCAGGAAGGCGTCCGGCAGTTCCTTCTCGTTGTTGGAAGTGATGATGACGATGGGGCGGACGGCGGCGCGGATGGTCTCGCCGGTCTCGTAGACGAAGAACTCCATCCGATCGAGTTCCTGCAGGAGGTCGTTGGGGAATTCGATGTCGGCCTTGTCGATCTCGTCGATCAGGAGCACGACCTTTTTGCCGCCCGCGAATGCCTCCCAAAGCTTGCCGCGCTTGATGTAGTTCTTGATGTCGTTGAACCTGACATCGCCGAGTTGGCTGTCGCGCAGCCGCGATACGGCGTCGTACTCGTAAAGACCTTGCTGCGCCCGCGTCGTCGATTTGACATGCCATTCGATGAGGTCGAGGCCGAGTGCCGCCGCCACCTGGCGGGCAAGTTCCGTCTTGCCGGTGCCGGGCTCGCCCTTGACCAGCAGCGGCCGTTCCAGCGCAATCGCCGCGTTGACCGCCACCATCAGATCCTTGTCGGCGACATAGGCCGCCGTGCCTTCGAAACGCATTTTTGCTCCTCGGTTCATTCCGGGGACCGTAAGGAGGCCCTCTGGTCCGCGCAAGGGCGGGTCTGCAACGGCGATCAGGCCAACCGGTTCGGAAAGAGCGCCGTCTCTCTGGCGCTTGGGCCACCATCGGCATATATTGGCGGAGGCGGTCTGCGCTTCCCGGCAGGAGACACTTTTCCCCGGGGCCTTAATGATCCTTAGGGAGCTGTCCCTGGGAAGACCCGTGGGTTTTCTCACACGGCGCCCACCTACTTTGTAGGCACCCGGGATCGACCTCTCCACCGGTTGTGTGGATCGTCACTGATTGCCATTGTCCATGCATTTCGGTGGATGATGCGGTAGAAAACGTCGTTCCTAAAACTCCACCAAGATCCGACCTTTTCTATCGTCTGAGCATGACATCCTCAAAAGATCTGAAAAAGCATCTGCGCCTCGAGGCACTCGCTCGCCGCGACGCGCTCGATGAATTCTGGCGGGTCGAGGCCGCGCTCGAAATGGCGGAGACGGCGCGCGACCACCTGGAGATCGGGCCTGGCCAGATCGTCTCCGGTTTCTGGCCGATGCGCTCGGAGGTCGATGTCAGGCCGCTGATGTTCGCCTTGCGTGAGCAGGGCGCACGGCTCTGCCTGCCTGCCATTCTCGACAAGACCACCATCGTCTTTCGCGAGCTGGTTCGTGGGGCGCCGATGGTCGACATGGGCTTTGGCACGGTCGGGCCGCACGCGGAGGCCGAAGTTCTCGACCCCTCGGTCATGCTGGTGCCGCTCGCCGCCTTCGACGCGCGCGGCCACCGCATCGGTTATGGCGCCGGCTATTACGATCGCGCGATCGCGAAGCTCGTCGACAAGGGGCATGCGCCCCGGTTGGTCGGCATCGCCTTCGACTGCCAAGAAGTCTCGCAAGTTCCCGACGAGCCCCATGACGTGGTCATCCCGGAAATACTCACCGAGAGCGGGTTGCGCCGCTTTGCGCCAAAATTGTAGATAGTTCTTTGAAACGCATGATCTTTGCCGAAAAGTCATGCAACTTTTCGGGATCAGGCATAGATGAGACTTCTCTTCCTCGGGGACATGGTCGGCAAGACGGGCCGCACTGCGGTGTGGGAACAATTGCCTGGCCTGATCTCCGACTTCAAACTCGATTTCGTCATCGTCAACGGCGAGAACGCCGCCGGCGGTTTCGGCATCACCGAAGAGATTTTTCGCGAGACGATCGCGGCGGGCTGCGATGTCGTGACCACCGGCAACCATGTCTGGGACCAACGCGACGCGCTGGCCTTTGCGCCGCGCGAGCAGCGTTTCCTGCGGCCCTCCAATTTTCCCAAAGGCACGCCCGGGCGCGGCTCCGGCGTCTACATCGCCAAAAACGGCGCGCGCGTGCTGGTTGCCAACATCATGGGCCGGGTGTTCATGCATCCCGAGCTCGACGATCCGTTCCAGGCCGGCGAACGTGAACTCGCCGCCTGTCCGCTCGGTGAGCAGGCTGATGCGGTAGTGATCGACTTCCACGCCGAGGCGACCTCGGAGAAAATGTGTTTCGCGCATTTCGTCGACGGCCGCGCCAGCCTCGTCGTCGGCACCCACACGCACCAGCCCACGGCCGATCACCAGATCCTCAATGGCGGCACCGGCTATCTCTCCGACGCCGGCATGTGCGGCGACTATGATTCCTCGCTCGGCATGGACAAGGAAGAACCGCTCAATCGGTTCCTGTCGAAGGTGCCGAAAGGCCGTTTCGAGGCAGCGACCGGCCCGGCGACATTGTGCGGCGTCGGCGTCGATATTTCCGACCGCACCGGGCTGACCGAGAAGATCGCGCCGTTTCGTCGCGGGCCACGACTGGAGGAAACCGCGCCGTCCTTCTGGTCGTGACATTGATATGGGGGGTCGCAGTACCTAATTGCCGGCGACACTGCTCTAGATCGTAGGGGACGACCTCCATGCAGCTTTTCGAATTCCTGGCGCCGCATTTTCAATTCGTCTCCGACCCGACCGCATGGGTCGCATTGCTGACGCTGGTGGTGCTCGAGATCGTGCTCGGCATCGACAATCTGATCTTCATCTCCATCCTGACCAACAAGCTGCCCGTGGAGCAGAGGGCTCGTGCGCGCCGCCTTGGCATCTCGGCTGCGCTGATCATGCGCCTGGTGCTGCTCGCCACCATCTCAGTCATCGTCCAGCTGACGACGCCGGTCTTCACGGCCTTTGGCCACGGCTTTTCCTGGCGCGACCTGATCCTCATCGCCGGCGGCCTGTTCCTGGTCTGGAAGGCAACCAAGGAGATCCATCACACAGTCGACCCCGACGACCATCAGGACACGATACTGGGCGAAACGCTCAAGATCTCGCTTGCCGGCGCGATCTTCCAGATCCTGCTGCTCGACCTCGTCTTCTCGATCGATTCCATCATCACCGCCGTCGGCATGACCGACGAGATCGCCATCATGTACATCGCGGTCATCGTGGCCGTCACGGCGATGATGCTGGCAGCCGGTCCGCTGGCGGACTTCATCGCCAAGAACCCGAGCATCGTCATGCTGGCGCTGGGCTTCCTGCTGATGATCGGCATGACGCTGATCGCCGACGGCATGGGCTACCATGTGCCCAAGGGCTACATCTATGCCGCGATGGGTTTTTCGGCGCTGGTCGAGGGGCTCAACATGTTGGCGCGGCGCCGCAAGAAAGCGAAGTCCGGCGACGGACACTGAGACCGACCGGCCAGGGGCAAGCCAAGAACCGCTTCGCACTTTTGCCGGAATTGGTTTAATGCCCGGGCACGCCCTTCGGATGGCGGTCGGCGATCAGGCCCAGCGCCAGGCCCTGTTCGAGCCAGGCCTTGGCGCCGGCGAGCACAAGCGCAAAGCCGCCGGTCGAGCCGACCGCTTCTTTCACCTGCTCGTCGCCATTACCGGCAAAGCCGAAGTTCCGGACTTCGAGGAATGTCGCCTCGCCAGGCATTTCGGTGAAGGTCCAGACCACCGTGGTCGGCGGAACGCTCCACGTCATGACGATCTTCTTGTCCCGGACGATCTCGCTGACATCGACGGTCGTCGAGACGCCATACATGCGCCACTCCCACTGAACCGGCTTGCCGCCATCAAGCCGGCCGCTGCCATGGGTGAACCAGAATCTGGTCGTGATCGCCGGATCGACGATGGCTTCGAAAACATCAGCGACCGGCCGCCGGATCAGGATGGCGGCTTCGGCTGTAGGGGCTTCACGGATTTCCATGGCGACCTCCTTTTCGAATACGCGCTCACCAGGCGTCGGGTTCGCGCACCATGTGAATGATGTTGGCCGGATTGGTGATCCAGCCACCACGGAAACCCTCGCCCAATGGCTCGATGGCGTCGCAACGCACAACGCCTGCCTTGGCCAGATGATCCGCGGCGCCCGGAAAATCCTGCGTGAAAAGCTCCAGCCAGATCTCGGCCTGGCTCATCATCGGCGCTTCGTCGATCCACAGCCTGACAGGGCCAAGTTCGAAGCCGATCGCCGGCGGCTTGGCGGTGAACGGCTTGAGGCCGACGACGTCGCGGTAGAAGGCGATCGTCGCTTCGTCCTGGTGCGATGGCACCTTCATGGCGATGTTGACGCCGCCGGCGATCTTCGCGGTCATGCTGGGCTCCGTTTTTTCAAATGTTGTTTTCGCTGGCGGGTTCGCCCTTCATCTCGCTGCGATAGTAACCGTCGCGCAGATTGATGCCGTATTCGACATAGGCCTTCATGCAGGCCAGCATCTGTGACCAGCCCTCGCAATTCAGATAGGACTTCTTCAGGCCGACCGCGCCTTCCTGCCAGCCGCTCTCGGCTATGGTGACGAAGGTGCCGCCATCGTCGAGCGGCTCGAAATTCATCTCGATGCGGGTCTTGTAGGCGGGCTTGCCGTCGGCGTCGGTGGCATCCCAGCGCAGCACGATGCGGCTGTCCTTGACCACTTCGTCGACCTGGACTGGCACCTTGCCCCACCAGACGACATCTGAACCGGCAACCAATGGCGCGCTGGCGCCACCGATGGTGGTGAAATAAGCGCTGAGCTTCTTCGGATTTACGACCGCGTCGAAGACCTCGGCGACCGGTTTGCCGATGCGCCCTGAAACACTGAATCCAAGAGAATATCCACAACTCCTTGCTTGATCGCGACGATAATATGTTATATAAACATAACATGTCAAGCCAATCCCAGGACGACAATGTTTTCAAGGCGCTGGCGCATCCGCGCCGGCGCCAAATGCTGGATCGGTTGAAAGACGAGCCCAAGACCACCGGCATGCTGTGCGATGCCTTTCCCGACATCGACCGCTGCACCGTCATGCTGCATCTCAAGGTGCTGGAGGAGGCAGATCTGATCGTCGCGCGCCGTGACGGACGCGAGCGCTGGAACCATCTCAATGCGCTGCCGATCAAGCAGATCCACGACCGCTGGATCAGCCAGTATGCCGGCCATGCGCTCAGCATCATCGACCGGCTGAAGTCCGATCTGGAAGCATAGGCACGGCCGGGATCGCCGCAGCACGGCGCGGCTGGACGAATTGAGCCGATTTATCTATAAGCCGGCCATTCCGACAAAGAGCGCCGTACGTCCTCTGGACGCATCAAGGACGTTCTGAAATTGAATTCGAGCCTTTTGCAAAGGCGAGGTGACGCATCTCGCGGCAGGACGCTCTAGCCGAACACGACAGGGGTGCCATGGCTGGCCATTCACAGTTCAAGAACATCATGCACCGCAAGGGCCGTCAGGATGCGGTGCGGTCGAAAATGTTTTCCAAGCTGGCGCGCGAAATCACCGTTGCCGCCAAGAGCGGGACGCCCGATCCATCGATGAATCCGCGCCTGCGCCTGGCGATCCAGAACGCCAAGGCGGTGTCGATGCCGAAGGACAACATCCAGCGCGCCATCAACAAGGCCTCGATGGGCGATGCCGAAAACTACGAAGCCGTGCGCTACGAAGGTTATGGGCCGGGTGGCGTCGCCGTGATCGTCGAGGCGCTGACCGACAACCGCAACAGGTCGGCGTCCAATGTCCGCGCCGCCTTCACCAAGGCCGGCGGCGCGCTCGGCGAAACCGGATCGGTGTCGTTCATGTGGGACCGCGCCGGCGAAATCTACTATCCGGCCTCGACCGGCAGTGCCGACAAGATCATGGACGCGGCCATCGATGCCGGTGCCGACGATGTCGAATCGGACGAGGAAGGCCACACGATCTATTGCGCCTTCGAGACTCTCGGCGAGGTGTCCAAGGCACTTGAAGCCTCGCTCGGCGAGGCCGAATCGGTCAAGGCGATCTGGAAGCCGCAGAACAATGTCCCGGTCGACGAAGAGCGGGCGCAGTCGCTGATGAAGCTGGTTGCGACGCTTGAGGACGATGACGACGTGCAAAGCGTCTACGCCAACTTCGAAGTCGACGACGAAACCTTGGCCAAGCTCAGCGCGGCGTGAGTTGCAGAGCGCCGCGCGGGCGGAAGTGTACGCGGACATATAGCCAAGGAGTCCTTGCCTAAAGTATAGATGGGTCAGTTGTCGGCGGGAGGGGAGATGACTGACGAAGGGATTCAACTTGCCAATGCGATTGCTTGGCCTCGGCGCGGTGGCCTTTGGCGACGGCTGTTCGCTTCGCTTATCGACTATCTCGTCATCTTCGTCGCTCTTTATTCGCTGGTTGCGGCCTTGTTTCTGTTGACCGACGGCGGAGTGAAAGGCAGCTTTTGGCTGAACTGGAAAACGTGCCAGTCCGCCAGTCTGAACGGAACAGTCGATCCTTTATTTTCCCGCTACGATTGGCAGGTTTGTGCAACATCCTTCTTCGGTTTTCCGGTGGCCAGATGGGCAGCCGGCACAAGCACAGACCCTCAATCGAAGGCAGTCTCAACGCTTTCGATAGACCTTGATTCAAACGGAAAATTTCGACCTGCGGCACTGGATCTAGGCTTCCTCCAAGTGCTAGTCTTGGCGACCTATCTTCTTGTTATGGAGGGGGCTTTCAGCCGTTCGCTTGGCAAGGGGATCCTGGCACTCTTCGTCCATGACGAATTGGATTGGCATAGGGAAGGCCTCGCTTTGCAAAAAGCCGTTCGTCGGCAGGTGGTAAAATTCTTGGGCTATCTGCCTGCCACGCTGGTCGGAGCTTTCTTTGCTTTCGAGACCTGGAAAACCGTTCCGGCACCCGTGCTGAACTATTCCCGACTGGAAATCGTAATCGCCTTCACCGCGTCTGCCCTAGCTTTTCTCTGGCCATGCTGGATCGCGCTGGCCATCGCATTCGGCAACGAGCCAATACATGACCGGGCCGCCGGCACGACCGTGCGCGTTCTCGAGACGGACCAATGAACGCGTCGGGGAAGCCTTGCGTCGCCATCACCTACTGCACGCAATGCCAGTGGCTCTTGCGTGCCGGTTGGATGGCGCAGGAGCTGCTCTCCACCTTCGGCACCGATCTCGGCGAAGTGACGCTGGTGCCGGGCACCGGCGGCATCTTCACCATCTCGTGCAACGATGTGCTGGTCTGGGATCGCAAGCGCGATGGCGGCTTTCCGGACGCGGCGAAACTCAAGCAGTTGGTCCGTGACGTGATCGATCCGGATCGTGATCTCGGTCACGCCGACCGCAAGAAGAGCTGAGATCTTCCCGCGAAAGCAGGACGATCATTTGCCGCGCTTCTTTCCGAAAACGGCACCGATCCCGGCGCCGATCGCCATGCCCATGCCGACACCGACGGCGGGGTCATCCATCGCCGCGCCAAGGGCAGCGCCGAGGCCGACCCCGATCGCAATGCCGATGGCCATGGTCGAATAAGGATCGTTCACGGCTCTTCTCCCGAAAATGTGGCCGCCACGACGCCCGGATGGGCGGCCCGCAAACATGTCAACGCGAGGCGAACCAGAAGGATGCCATGGCCAAGATGGCGGTGACGGTGCGAACGTGGTTCCACATCACCCAGTCCCGGAGAAAGCCGGTCCATACGGCTGCGCCATTGCTGCTGGCCGGATCGACGGCGGCCAGCGCATCGTTGAGCGGCACGTTGAAGACCATGGTCACGATCGGGTTGCCGACGAGATAGATCAGCGCGCCGGCCAGAAGCCAGAACGAACCCGGCTGGCTCCAGCCGATGATGGCGCCGGAGATGAGCACGAGGCAGACCAGCCCGGTGCCGAAGAGCGCCGTCATGAACATCGGCGTGATGACGGTGACGTTGATCGAATTCATGGCGGCGATGCCGCCCGCCGCCGGCAGGCGAGCGAACGCCGGCACGACGAAGTTGGAGAAGGCAAAGAACACGCCGCCGACCACGCCTGCGCCCAGGGCCGCGATGAAGGTGAGGGTGGGAAGAAGTTTGACGATCATGTCGGTTGCTCCAGCCGGTTGCAGCGGTTTGCTCTGCTTGGAAATGTGAGTTATATTCACATTTGCAAAACGTGATAAACCCTCGTATTTTGCGAGTCAAGTCATTCGAGGCGATTTTGCCGAGCGCGTTTGTTGGAGACAGTCATGGAAGGTACACCGGCCAACGAGCAGATCGCTTCGCCGCGCCGGGCACCAAGCCAGCAGCGCAGCCGCGAGCGGGTCGAGCGCATGCTGGCCGCCGCCTCGGCGCTGATCGCCGAGCAAGGCAGCGATGCCATGCGTATGGGGGAAGTCGCTGAACGGGCCGGGGTGTCGATCGGATCGCTCTACCAGTTCTTCCCGGACAAGCGGGCGATCGTCTGGGCGCTGGCCGAACGCTATACGGTGGAAAGTCAGGCCTGCATCTCGGCGGCGCTCAAGGACGTTACGGATGCAGAGGGGCTGGGCCGAGCGTTTTCGGAGCTGGTCGATATCTACTACCGACTGTTCCTGGCCGAACCGGTGATGCGCGACATCTGGTCGGGCACACAGGCCGACAAGGCGCTGCGCCAGCTCGAGCTTGCCGACAGCCGGGCCAATGCCGAATTCCTCGGTGCGGTGCTGAAGCGGCTACGTCCCGGCGCCGACCCCGTCTCCCTGGAGACGACGGCCTTTCTCGTCTGGCAGATGGGCGAGGCGGCTATGCGGCTGGCGATCTCGGTCGAGCGGCAGGAGGGCGACAGGCTGGTCGCAGCCTACAAGCGCATGGCGCTCAGGGAACTGCTGGCGGCATAAGGCTAGCGACCCAGATAATTCAGAAGCATTTCAGCTCGCTCATCCTCGGAACACATTATCGTCCGGGCAAGACTGAGCATACCGCGATGGAGCGCGACCACCGCCAATGCGGAGGTCACGATCGTCTCACATGCCTCGGTTTCCAGATCCCTCAACGCCAAATGGAAAAGCGTCTGCCAGGCGGCTTTGTAGTGGGGTTCGATCCAATCCGGTATCGGCGGGTTCCGGTCGTCGAGCAATCGCGCTTCTTCGATGATCGCGGCTAGACCGTAGACTCGCCAATTCGCCGGAACATGTTCTCTGGAGATACGAACGATTTCGGGAATCGCGGCGTAAGATGCGTCTCCTAAGTCTCCCTGATGGTGCAATTCGTTCAGGAGTTCGTTCCAGATTGTCTCGTCATCGTAGCTGACGGCCAGCGCTCGCAAGGCCGGTCGTGGATCATATGTAACCTTGTATCCGCCCTTGAGACTGGACCATCGGTGATCGTCGAGAATGGACATATCGCCTCCCGTGACCAATTGCGTTCCACGGCAGGGGACTGAGGTCAACAAAAAACCCGCCACGTGGGCGGGTCTTTGAACTGCGAAGGCAGTCTGGCTTAGAGGCCGAAACCTTCGAAGCGCTTCTTGAACTTCGACAGGCGGCCGCCGCGGTCGAGCAGGGTCTGCTGGCCGCCGGTCCAGGCCGGGTGGGTGGTCGGGTCGATGTCGAGGTTCATCGTATCGCCTTCCTTGCCCCAGGTCGAACGGGTCGTGTATTCGGTGCCGTCGGTCATGACGACCTTGATGGTGTGGTAATCGGGATGAATAGCGCTCTTCATGGCTCGGTTCCTGGCTTGCTGGCGCGGCTGACTGGCATAAGCCTGCGTCGATGCGCCCCTTTTTAAAACTCGAAGCCGCAGCTATTGAGGAGCCACGGCTTCTAAAACGGTCGGCGTGGCTATACATCAGCCGAAATTGAATCACAAGGCCGCAGCTAGCGCATATTGAGGCGCATATGCTGAGGCGGCTAGAGGAAACACCGAGATGGAGCAATCCAGCAGCGCAGACGAGCGCCGCCGCTCGCTCAAGCCGCTCAGGCGCCTGTTCCCTTATATTGCGCACTATCGTACGCTGGTCGTCGGCGCCATCATCTCGCTGGTCATCGCGGCGGCAACGACATTGACATTGCCGCTGGCCGTACGACGCATGATCGATCACGGCTTCTCGTCGTCCAACACGACCTTCATCGCCGAATACTTTGCAGCGCTGGTGGCGATGGCCGCCGTGCTGGCGGCCGCCTCGGCCGGCCGCTACTATTTCGTCATCACGCTTGGAGAGCGCGTCGTCGCCGATATCAGGCGCGACGTTTTCGCTCATGTGACGACGCTGTCGCCGGCCTTCTTCGACACCGCCCAGTCGGGCGAGATCGTGTCGCGGCTCGCCGCCGACACCACGCAGGTCAAGTCGGCGGTAGGTGCCACGGCCTCGGTCGCTCTGCGCAACGTCATCCTCGGCCTCGGCGCTCTCGGGATGATGGTTGTCACCAGCCCGAAACTGTCAGGCCTGGTCATAGCGGCCATTCCGATCATCGTGCTGCCGCTGGTCGCCTTCGGCCGCTCCGTGCGGCGCAAGTCAAGGCAGGCGCAGGACACACTCGCCGAGGCGACAGCCTATGCCAGCGAGCAGATAGGCGCGGTGCGCACGCTGCAGGCCTTTACCAACGAGAAACTGGTCACCGGACGCTTTTCGGGCGCGGTGGAAGCCGCCTTCGAAGCCGCACGCGCCTCGATCTTCGCGCGCTCCTTCCTCACTTTCTTTGCCATTTTCACGATCTTCTCGTCGGTCGTTGCGGTGCTGTGGTTCGGCTCGCGCGACGTGCTCGACGGCAATCTGTCACCCGGCACACTGGGCCAGTTCCTGCTCTATTCGGTGTTTGCCGCTGGCGCGCTCGGCGCACTGTCGGAAGTCTGGGGCGAACTCGCGCAAGCAGCCGGTGCCGCCGAACGGCTGACCGAGATACTGGCCGAGACGCCGGCAATCCAGGCTCCGGCCGATCCGAAGCCGATGCCGGCGGCCGACCAGGGCGCGATCGTCTTCGATGACGTCTCCTTCTCCTATCCGGCGAGGCCCGACCGCGCCGCCGTCCACTGCTTGAGTTTTTCGGTCAAGCCCGGCGAGACGGTGGCCATCGTCGGTCCCTCCGGTGCCGGCAAGAGCACCGTCTTTTCGCTGATTCTGCGCTTTTATGATCCCGAAACCGGCCAGATCCTGATCGATGGCGTCGACGTGCGCGAGGCCGATCCCGTCTCGGTCAGGCAGCGCATCGCCATCGTGCCGCAGGACGTCACCATCTTCGCGGCGAGCGCGCGCGACAATATCGGCTTTGGCCGACCAGGTGCCAGCGAGGCCGAGATCGAGGCGGCGGCGAAGGATGCGCTGGCCGACGAATTCATCCTCAAGCTCGAGAAAGGCTATGACAGCCAGGTCGGCGAGCGCGGCGTGACGCTGTCGGGCGGCCAGCGCCAGCGGGTGGCGATCGCCCGCGCCATCCTGCGTGACGCGCCGATCCTGCTGCTCGACGAGGCGACCTCGGCGCTTGACGCCGCAAGCGAGACGCTGGTGCAGACGGCGCTCGAGCGGTTGATGCAGGGCCGCACTACCATCGTCATCGCACACCGGCTGGCGACGGTGCTCAAGGCCGACAGGATCCTGGTCATGGATGGCGGCCGCATCGTCGAGGAAGGCACGCATCAGAGCCTTGTCGTCAAGGGCGGCATCTACGCGCGGCTGGCCAAGCTGCAATTCGAGACCGGCGCCAGTGCCTTCAGGGGCGCGGCGGAATAGCGGGCGCTTTTCGGCCGGCGACTACAGCTGTCGCCTCACGCGGTTCCATAGCGTTTGCGCAAATGCTCCGTGAAATACGTGGCGTTGAGTCTTTCGCCGGTGGCGCGTTCGAGCAGGTCAGGCGTCGACCAGCGCGACCCCTGCGACCATATCTTCTTGCGGCGCCAGTCGTTGATGGCCGCGAAATTCCCTTTCGCAAGGTCGTCGTCGGCTGAAGGATGTTCGCGCACCAGCGCGGCCCATTGCTGCGCCGCCATCATCGCGCCCAGCGTGTAGGAGGGAAAATAGCCGAAGGCGGCACCCGGCCAGTGCACGTCCTGCATCGGCCCATCGGCCGGATTGTCAATGGTGGAGAGACCGAGATAGTCGCGCATCTTGGCATCCCAGGCTTCGGGCAGATCAGCCACCTCCAGCCTGCCCGAGACGAGTTCCTGCTCCAGTTCGTAGCGCAGGATAACATGCAGGGGATAGGTCACCTCGTCGGCATCCACGCGGATCAGGCCGCGCTCGACGCGATGCACATGCGGCAGAAGATCATCGAGCGACCAGGCTTCGCCGAGATGCTTTTCCACCACCGGCAGCGCCCAGTGCCAGAAGGCGGGATTGCGGCCGATCTGCTTTTCGACGAACAAGCTCTGGCTTTCATGCACGGCCATGCCGCGGGCCTTGCCGAGCGGCCAGTGCGACCATGCCTTGGGCAGGTTCTGTTCATAGAGCGCATGGCCGGTCTCATGCAGCACGCCCATCAGCGCCGACAGGAAATCCGATGTCTTGTAGCGGGTGGTGATGCGCACGTCGCTCGGCACGCCGCCGCAGAACGGATGGTGCGACACCGACAGCGAGCCATGCGTCAGGTCGAAACCGACCGCCGCCATCATGGCAAGGCCGAGTTCGCGTTGCCGGTCGATGGCATAGGTGCCCGCAAGCGGCTTCAACGGATGCTTGCGCAGCCGCGCGTCCTGGATCGCCAGCGCCTCCGGCACGAAGCCTCTAAGGAAGGCCTTCAGGTCGGCGAAGACGGGGGTGATGTCCTCCGTGCGGTTGCCGGGGTCATATTGTTCCATCAGCGCATCATAGGGGGCAAGGCCGAGCACGTCGGAGCGCAGGGCTGCCTCTTCGCGCACCAGCGCCACCACGCCCTCGAGCGCCGGCTGGAAGCCAGCCCAGTCGTTCTTGGCGCGCAGGTCGCGCCATAGCTGCTCGCAACGCATGCGCGCCGTCGTCTGGCGTTCGACGAATTCGACCGGCAGACAGGCCAGGTTGGTGTATTGCCGCCGCAGTTCGGCGAGAGCCGCTCGTTGCTCATTGTCCAGTGCCTCGCCTTCGGCGGCCGCGATCCAGTCCGATATTTCCGGCGCGGTCGCCCTGGTGTGATACATGCCGGCCAGGGCGGCCATCGCTTCGGCGCGCTTCTCGCCACCGCCGACCGCCATGTGCGTTGCTTCATCGGCGCCGAGGATGGCCAGCGCATGTTCAAGCGCTTCCAGCTTGTGACCGAGGTCGTCGAGTTTGTGAAAGGACATGGCGGCTTCCGTGATTGAGGACGGCGCGAAAAGACACCAAGGCAAAAGCGTTGGCAACCCTCCGATACCATCCGGTAGATGCAGCTTGCGCAGGCGAGGTCGAGCATGAAATGCTGCCGGCGACGCGTGCAGGGGGAGCAGAATGATCGGCAACATTCTGGTCGGGCTGGTGGCCTCGATCCATGTCTACATTGTCTATCTCGAGATGGTGCTTTGGGATACGCCGCGCGGGCACAAGACATTCCGCCTGACGCCGGAATTCGCCAGCGCCTCCAAAGTGCTCGCCGCCAATCAGGGGCTCTACAACGGATTTCTCGCCGCCGGTCTGATCTGGGGGCTCACCCTCGGCGCCGCCGGTTTCCAGGTCAAGGTCTTCTTTCTGTCGTGCGTAGCCATTGCAGGTCTCTATGGCGCGGCGACGGTCGGCCGCAAGATCCTTTACATCCAGACCGTGCCGGCGGTGGTCGCCCTGATCGCGATCTGGCTCGGTTGGTAGGCAAGGTGGACTGGTGAGGAAAAAGGACGCCCGCGGGATTGGGGTCCCGAAGGCGCCAGTTGGTCCCTTCCTCTTGGACCTTTCAAGGCAGGATGGCCTCAACCGTTCGGATATTTTCCGCCGTCGGAGCCATCGCCAATCAGGAAACCGCTGCCGGTGTCGAGCATCAGACGCTGATCGACATTGTCGAGCCGGCGCAGCAGGTCATGGTATTGCGCGGCCGGTATCCTGCCATGATCCGACGCGGCTATCTTCTCGGCGGCCTGACCGATACGGGCCGTTCGCATTTCCAGGCGCTCCGCGACGGCCGGGACGATGTTGTTGGCTCGCCTGGCGTCGACGATGCCCTGATGGACACCCTGAACCTGCGCAACGAGCGCCGCGACGCGCGGGCCTGTCATGGCAGTCGGATCGGTCGCATCGAGTGCCCCCTTGTGGTGGCCCGCGGCATAGGCTCCGGCAAGCGGGGCGGCGATCAGAATTGCGGCAAGGGTTGCAGTCTTGAGAGATGCTGAAGAGCGCATGACGGCGCCTCCTTTTGATGGGAAGGAAGCGGCCTTGCCGCTCCGCGTTCCGGACGTGGGCCGTCCGGTTCCGTCGCGTCGCGATGGGGAGACATCGCCGGCGGTTCTCGGCCCTGAGCAACAAGCTAGGAGCGCTTCCGGGCGAAGTGTAATTAAAAAAAGATAATCTTTTCAGGCCTTGCTGGTCGCTTTCTGCGCCCTAGAGTTGAGCCGGCGAACAATTTCGCGTGAGAGCGCGTGATGATGGATCACCGTTCGGTGAGCTTCAGTTCAATGCGGCGGTTCTTGTTGCGCGCTTCGTCGGTGTCGGCGGGATCGAGCGGCTGGAACTCGCCGAAGCCGGCGGCGACCAGCCGGTTGGCCGGCACGCCGTTCTCGATCAGGAACTTGACCACCGAGGTCGAGCGCGCCGTCGACAGTTCCCAATTGTCGCGGTAACGGCCATTGCCGGACAGCGGCTTGTTGTCGGTGTGACCGTCGACGCGCAGCACCCAGTTGATCTCCGGCGGGATCTCTTTCTGCAATTCGATGATGGCGTCGGCGAGCTTCTTCATTTCGACCTTGCCGGCATCGTTGATCACTTCCGAGCCGGTCGGGAACAGCACTTCCGACTGGAACACGAAGCGGTCGCCGACGATGCGGATGTTCTCGCGGTCGGCGAGGATTTCGCGCAGGCGCCCGAAGAAATCGGAACGGTAGCGGTTCAATTCCTGCACGCGCTGCGCCAGCGCCACGTTCAGGCGACGGCCGAGATCCGCGATCTTGGTGTTGGAATCGCGATCGCGCGTTTCGGAGACGTTGAGGGCATCCTCGAGCGCGCCGATCTGCTTGCGCAAGGCCGCGATCTGCTGGTTGAGGATCTCGACCTGGCTCAGCGCCTGCTGGCTGATCTGGCGTTGGTTGTCGAGTTCACCGCCCAACTGCGCGGCACGCTGGTTGGCGGCGTCGCCGGCGCCGGCACCTTGTGCCAGCAACTGTTCGAGCCGGCTCTTCTCCGCCTGCGCCGCCGACAGCGATGCCTGCAGATTGGCGAGCGAATCCTCCTTGTCCTGCGTCGTCGAGCGCTCCAGCGCCAGAAGCTGGGTCAGTTCGTTGATCTGGGAGTTGAGGCGCGACAGTGCCGTGTCCTTGCCGGAGATTTCGCGGCCGAGCAGGAACTGCGCCAGCACGAAAACGGTGAGCAGGAACATGATGGCGAGCAACAGCGTCGACAGCGCGTCGACGAAGCCCGGCCAATAGTCGATGCGGCGATCGGTACGCCGGCCCCTGGCAAGCGCCATGCTAGTGCACCCCGGGCTTCTTCAGCGCGTCGGCGATCTTCTCCAGCGTGTTGCGCATCGCCTTCTGCTCGTCGGACTGGGCTTCGACCCAATCGCGCATGATCTGCTGCTCGGAACGCATGTTCTTGACCAGGCCGGAAATGCCGTCGGCGAGATTGGCCATGGCGGTGGCGACGCGCGGGTTGGAGCCGCCGCCATTCTCCTGCATGCTGCGCAGCCGTTCCGACAGCAGCCGGATTTCGTCGGAGGGTTCGGTCCTGGCCGGGTCGGAAACGACGATGTCGGACGACAGGTCGGTGACCGAGGACAGCCAGTTTTCGAGTTCGGTGTAGAAGCGCGTCTGGGCGCGGCCGGCCTGCAGGTCGAGGAAGCCGAGCACGAGCGAGCCGGACAGGCCGAACAGCGAGGACGAGAAGGCGGTGCCCATGCCGGCCAGCGGCGCCGACAGGCCCTGCTTCAGCGAATCGAGCACCGCCGCGGCATCACCCGTGCCGGGATCGAGCGATTGGATGGTCTCGCGGATCGAGCCGATCGTGTTCAACAGGCCCCAGAAGGTGCCAAGCAGGCCGAGGAACACCAGCAGGCCTACCAGGTAGCGCGAGGTGTCGCGGCTCTCGTCGAGGCGCGTGGCGATGGAATCGAGCATGGTACGCATCGAACTGGTCGAAAAGGCCATGGACGACGAGCGTCCTATCATCGCCTTCATAGGCGCCAGCAGCACCGGTTCCGTGGTCTCCGAGCCGGCGCGGAAGGAGTTGACCCAGCGCACCTCGCGAAACAGCCGCCCGACCTGCGTGAAGGCCAGCAGGATACCGACCACGAGTACGCCGACGATCAGGCCGTTGAGGCCGGGATTGGTGACGAATGCCGTCGTGACCTGGCGGGTCAGGATGGCGACGATGAAGGCGACGATGGCCAGGAAGATGACCATGGTCAGCAGAAAAACCTGCGGGCTCGACAATTTGTGCGGATCGTAGATGAGCACGTCGGAGCGCCTGCCCATGCCGAAGGATCTGAGTAAAGCCATCCGTGCCCCGTTTCCGATGCCGCTGCCGCCGATCACGTTGCTGGCGACTCTAAACGGAATTGTGACCAAATTGAATGGTGCTTGGCAATATTGCCACAGGCGGCTTGGAGCCGACGCTTCAAAGGCGATTGATGACCAGGCAATCGACCATGGCCGCCAGATGCAGGCTGGCGCCGGTGACGACGAAGCCGTGCCAGAGCGCGTTGTGGAAGCGCAGCGCCTTCCAGGCGAAGAAAATCACGCCGCAGGAATAGACGACGCCACCGGCGACGATGAGCACGATCGACGTGGTCGGCAGCGTCTCGACGAGCGGTTTGACGAGGACGATGCCGCTCCAGCCGATGGCAAGGTAGAAGACGATCGCCAGCCTGTCGAAGCGGCCGGGGAAGAACACCTTGATGGCAATGCCCGTTGCCGCCGCGGCCCAGACCAGAACGATCATCCAGCGCGCCAGCGGCGAGTTTCCCAACTGGGCGAGAAAGGGTGTGTAGGTGGCGGCGATCAAGAGATAGATCGCGGCATGATCGAAACGTCGCAGGATCCATTTCGCGGGCGACGTCACCGGCCACAGATTGTAGGTCAGCGATACCGAGAGCACCGTAAGCAGCGAGACGACATAGAAGGCGGCTGCGATGTATTCGCCGGGCCCGACCCGGGAGGCGGCGAGCGCCAGCAGCGCCGAACCGGCCGCGATCGCCAGCACGATCCCGACAGCATGGACGACCCCGTCGGCGATCATCTCGGCGCGCGAATAGTGCCAGCGTCCGATGAACGGGATGTCGATCTGTGGCGGGGTGTTGGTCATCTATCGTCCTGCATCACCCTAATCTGGGCGACCGACGGACAGTATTTCAAGCTTTGTTTGCGGTTTTACGACTGCGGCGGTTCAGCGCGGCGAGAGCGGCTTTTTCACCGTCTTCAGCAATGCGCGCTGGATGATCTCGTTGCCGGCGACGACCGTGCCGGTGTCGAGCATGTCCTGTCCGCCATCCATGTCGGAGGCGAAGCCGCCCGCTTCGCGGATCAAGAGCAGGCCGGCGGCGATGTCCCAGGCCGACAGGCCGACTTCCCAGAACCCGTCCATGCGTCCGGCGGCGACATAGGCAAGATCGAGCGAGGCGGAGCCCATGCGGCGTATGCCGGAGACCTCGGCCATGACGTTGCGCAGTTCGACCAGGAAATTGCCGTGGTGGCCGCGGCCGAGATGCGGCACGCCGCAGCCGATCACCGTGTCGACAAGCTTGGTGCGGCCGGCGACGCGCAGGCGGCGATCATTCATGAAGGCGCCGCCGCCGCGTTCGGTCGTATAGAGCTCATCCATGGCCGGATTGTAGATGACGCCGGCAACGATCTGGCCCTGGCGCTCGAGCGCGATCGAGACGGCGAAAAGCGGAATGCCGTGCAGGAAATTGGTGGTGCCGTCGAGCGGGTCGACGATCCAGCGGTGCTGGCTGTCATCACCGGCGATGGCGCCGCGCTCTTCCATCAGGAAGCCGTAGCCCGGGCGCGCCTTCGACAGCTCGGCGAAAACGATGTCCTCGGCCTTGCGGTCGGCCTGGCTGACATAGTCGCCGGGACCCTTCATCGAGACCTGCAGGTTCTGGACCTCGCCGAAGTCGCGCGACAGCGAGCGGCCGGCCTTCATTGCGGCCTGGACCATGACGTTGAGGAGGGCGGAGCGTGCCATAGTGCTTCTTCCTGGTGCGGCGCTTTAAACTCTGTCTCGATGCATGTCGGTGACCCACAACCGGGGCCACTTCAGGGCGACATGCATCAGTCGGCGCGGCGCACGTAAGTGATTTCGTTGGTGTCGACGATGATGCGTTCGCCGGCGCCGATGAAGGGCGGCACCAGCACGCGAATGCCGTTTTCCAGCACCGCCGGCTTATAGGAGGACGCCGCCGTCTGGCCCTTCACCACGGGATCCGCCTCGGTGATGGTCAGCGTCACATAGTCGGGCAGCGAAATGCCGATCGGCCGCTCCTCGTAGAGCTGAACCGTCACCATCATGCCGTCCTGCAGGAACGCGGCGCGGTCGCCGACGAAGTCCTTGTTCAGTTCGAGCTGCTCGTAGCTTTGGGTGTCCATGAACACCAGCGCGTCTTCCTGCTCGTAGAGGAAGGAAAAATCCTTCAGGTCGAGCCGGATCTGCTCGACCGTCTCGGCCGAACGGAAGCGCTCGTTGAGCTTGGTGCCGTTGATGAGGTTCTTCAGTTCGACCTGGTTGTAGGCGCCGCCCTTGCCGGGCTTGACGGTGTTGGTCCTGACCGCCACCCAGAGGCCGCCATCGTGTTCGATGACATAGCCGGGACGGATTTCGTTGCCATTGATCTTGGCCATGATGATGGGATCCGGGAATGAGACTTTCGCTGGAAAAAGCGATTTCGGCTCCCAAGACCACAAAACACCCGAAGAGGCAAGCTGACGCTGAGCAAGCGTGCCGGGCCAAGTATCAGCCGAAGCGCGGAATGCTGTCACGTCGAGGCTCGAACACGGCCCGTCCTTTGGCAAAGTCGTCCTGCATCATATGCAATGAGCGTGCGCGCTACCCTCAGGGCAACCGGTTCGCCTTCTGCAGGGCCTGCTTGGTCTGGTCGTCGCTCAGCCCTTGCAGGAAACCGTCCATCTCCTGATCGATGAGGCCGGCGCGGCGGGCGACGATGTACCAGGCACCGGCGAGCACGAGGTCCGGATCGGTGCCGATGCCTTGCATATAGAGTTTTGCCAGGCGGTTCTGGGCCGCGACATTGCCGCCTTCGGCGGCCTGCTTCGTCCAGCCGAAAGCCGATTTCAGGTCGCGCGCGCCGCCGCGGCCCTCGATCATCCAGGCGGCGAGATCGATCTGCGCGGTGTCGTAGTTCTGACGGGCGGCCTGCGCCAGCAGCCGCCGTGCCTGTGCATCGTCGCGCGGCTTGCCGCCGACGCCGTTGGCATAGATCTGCGACATGGCGTATTGCGCGTCGGCGAGACCGGTCGCCGCTGCGCGCTCATAATAGGAAACCGCCTTGGCCATGCCGGCGTCGCCGGGATCCTGCTGGACCAGCATCTGCGCGAAATTGAATTGCGCCAGCTGGTTGCCGGCTTCGGCGGCGGCCTGCATCAAGGCATAGGCCCCCTTCGTGTCCTTCTTGACGTAGCGGCCGTCGAGCAGCATCAGCGCATATTGGAACTGCGATTCCGGCACGCCCTGCTCGGCGGCAAGCGCGTACCATTTCGCGGCCTCGGCCGAGTTCAACGGCACACCCAAGCCACGCGACAGGATCTCGGCCACCAGCGTCTGCGCCGCCGGGTCGCCATTCTGCGCACGGACCAGCGCCAGATTGTAGGCGGTCTTGTAGAGCCCGCGCTGGAAGGCGCCATAGGCGGCGTCGGCCGGCTTGGCGCCGAAACGATCGGGATTGACGCTGTCGACCGAGGGCAGCGGTGCGGGCTCCGCCGTGGTGGCGGGCTGCGGCAGCTGGTTTTCGATCGGCTTGTCGGTGTGCACGCCGGTGTCAGGCTTGGGCTGCGGCAAGGGTATAGTTTCGGCGGCGGCGGCCTGGATCATCACCGCCGCAAGCAGGGCCTGAAGGGAAAGCCTTGCCAGGGACACGTCAATCCTCGAAGCGCGGCGCTGTTTCGTCGAGCAGCGCATTGGCCCGGGTGATTGCCGCCTTCGGATCGACGCCATCGGCAAACACGGCGCTCGACAGCGCGACGAATTCGGCGCGTGTGGCTGCCACCGTTTCGACGGAGGCAAGATCGGAACCGGCCTCGACGATGCAGGGGATCTGGATCATCTGCGCCCACCATTGCCCCAATGACAGATTGCGCGGATGCGGCTCGGGCTTGTTGTCGTAGCTGAAGCGGCCGAAGAAAATGTAATCGGGCCTGGCCTCGCCGAGCTCCAGCGCGTCGTCGCGGGTCTTGGCGCCGCCGGCGCCGACCATCATTTTCACCTGGAAATGCTCGATCGTCTCGGCAAGCTCGGCCTTGGAAACCTCGACATGGATGCCATCGGCCTGGACCCGGCCCGCGATGCGGGTGTCGCCAGCGATGATGACGGCCACGCCCGCGGCCTGCGCGGCTGGCACGACCTGTTCGGCGAACGCTTGGAAGGAGGCCTCGTCCATGCCGTTCTCGGGCAGGATCAGCGAGGCGACGTCGCCGCCGTCGAACGCGGCAGCGATGCGGGTGGCCGGCACGCCGGGCGGCGCGATCAGTACGATGCGGCAGCGGTTGGGGGGCGTTGCGTCATTCATGGTTCTTCGATCCCGGGTTTCGCCTATGCCGGGCGAAGATGGTTGGATTGCGGCATAGAGCAAACTGCCCGCTTTGAACAGGCGGGCAGCCAGGATCGGGATCTTTGACCTGGGGTAGCCAGTGTGTCGCCTTACTTGATCGGCTGTGGGCTCGCGGCGGACGGTCTCGGTTTCCACAATGTCCAGCCGAGATTCATGCCGGCGGCGGCGATCAGGATGGCGGCAGCGCCGACGACCTGGCTGAGATGCAGCCGATGGCCGAAAGCGGTGACATCGACCAGGATGGCAACGACCGGATAGATGAAGGACAGCGATCCCTGCAGATGCGTCGGCAGCTTCTGGATGGCGCCGTACATCAGGATGTACATCAGGCCGGTGTGGACGATGCCGAGCGTCGCCAGCATGGCCCAGCTCCATGGATTGGCGGGAAGATGCGAGAGATTGGCGAAGGGCGCCAGCATGACTACGCCGACGCAGACCTGGATGAGTGCGATCAGATGCGGCGGCGTGCCCTTGAGCTTCTTGGTGACGATGGCGGCGACAGCCCAGAAGAAGGCGGCGGCCAGGGCCATCAGAATGCCGGCGAAATAGTTCGTACCGACATCGCCGGCATCGGGGGCGGCCCCGACGATCAGCACCATGCCGGCGAAGGCGATTGCCAGCCAGGTCAGCTTGGTCAATGTCAGCCGCTCGGCGAACAACAGCGCGCCGAAGCCGACCAGCATGAAGGGCTGCGTGTTGTAGACCGCGGTGGCGATCGAGATGGAGGCGCGCGAGAACGCGCTGAACAGGAGCAGCCAGTTGATGACGATCGCTGCGCCGCCCAGTGCCGCGAGGCCGATGACGCGCAACGACAGCCTGTTGCGCAACAATCCAAGCGAAGCGCAGATGATGAGCAGCGTCAGCGCGCCGAACGCGCAGCGCCAGAACACCACATCCATGATCGGCTGACCGGACATGATGACGAACCATCCGATCGTTCCCAGGATCGCCATTGCCGCCGACATTTCGACCGTGCCGCGTACAGTATCCTTCATGATAAGCCTCTGAACCCGTTGATGCGGCATAATCTCATGCGATGTGAGAGCTTTCCATCTTTTGGAAAAGGCGATATGGAGGAGTTGCCTAATTATATTAGGTTACTACCTCAAGAACCATGAGAAAGATAAATGCTGGACGATCTCGACCGAAATCTGCTGGAAATCCTTGTCAGGGATGCGCGAACCTCACTGAAGGATCTGGCGGCCCAGGTCGGGCTGTCGTCGCCGAGCGTTTCGGAGCGTCTGCGGCGGCTCGAGGAACGGGGCGTCATCCGGGCGTTCACCGTCGAGATCGACCCGCTGGCGCTCGGCTATACGCTTCAGGCGATCGTGCGGATCAAACCTTTGCCGGGCAAGCTGCACATCGTCCAGAAGCTGATCGAGGAGATTGAAGAGTTCGGCGAATGCGACAAGGTGACGGGAGATGACTGTTTCGTCGCCCGGCTGTACGTGCGCTCGATCGGCGACCTCGATGGCATTCTCGACCGTATCGCCGACAAGGCCGAGACCAGCACCGCCATCATCAAGGCACAGCCGATCCGGCGGCGACCGCCGCCCCTGGGGTTGCCGTCGGGCTCACGGGCTTGACACCGCGTGGCCGTGGTGGAAAGGCGCGGCCAGTCCACCAAATGTCAGTCTTCCGCCAGGTGCCCGTCTGAAGAGCGAGAAAAACATGGCGCAGAACATTTACGATCAACCGGATTTCTTCGCGGGCTACAGCCGGCTTGGCCGCTCGGTCGAAGGCCTCGAAGGCGCCGCCGAATGGCCGGCGCTTCGCGCGATGCTGCCTGATGTCGCAGGCCTGAGAATCGTCGACCTCGGCTGTGGCTTCGGCTGGTTCTGCCGCTGGGCGCACGAGCAAGGCGCGGCCGACGTCCTTGGGCTGGACCTGTCGGAGAAGATGCTGGCCCGGGCGAGGGCCGCCGGCCCGGACACCGGCATCACCTATGAGAGGGCCAACCTCGACCAGCTAAGCCTGCCGCAAAGCGGCTTCGATCTCGCCTATAGTTCGCTCGCCTTGCATTACATCGAGGATATTGAGCGCCTGCTCAGGACCGTGCATGAGGCCCTGTCGCCCGGCGGCCATTTCGTCTTCTCGACGGAGCATCCGATCTATATGGCGCCGACCAATCCGGGCTGGTCGATCGATGGGGAGGGGAAAAAGACCTGGCCTGTCGACCGGTATCTGGTGGAAGGGCCACGCAAGACCGACTGGCTGGCCAAGGGGGTGGTGAAACATCACCGCACCATCGGCACCACGCTCAACACGCTGATCCGCACGGGTTTCACAATCGAGCATGTCGAGGAATTCCGTCCAACGGACGCGCAGATCGCAGCCATGCCGAACCTTGCGGAAGAGCTCGAGCGGCCGATGTTCCTGCTGGTTTCGGCGCGCCGATAGGTGCTCGAAGCCCGTTAGCCGGGCCGGTCGCGGCCAACCCATATTTGCGATCGCCGAGCAGACGATTCTGGGTTATTCAGGCGTCGACGCGCTTTCCCTCCAGACCAGTCCCTCCCATGTCAGGCCTGCTTCTCGATCCGTGGTTCTACGCGGCCGCCGTCCCGGCGGTCATTCTGGTCGGCCTGTCCAAGGGCGGCTTCGGCGGCGCCGTCGGTTTCGTCGGCGTGCCGCTGATGGCGCTGATCATGCCGCCGGTCCAAGCGGCCGCCATCCTGCTGCCTATCCTGTGCCTTATGGACATCGTCTCGGTGTGGACGTGGTGGGGCGTGTACGACCGCAAGATGCTGGTCGACATGATGCCGGGCGCCGTCGTTGGCATCGGGCTTGGCTGGCTGACGGCGGCACTGGTCACCGAGGAAGCGGTGCGGCTCATCGTCGGCGCCGTTGCCATCATCTTCGTGCTGCGCTGGCTTTACCTGCAATTTCGTCATGGTTCCGACCATGCGGCCGAACCCAATCGCGTGGCCGCGGCCCTATGGGGCACTGTCGCCGGGTTCACCAGCTTCGTCGCCCATGTCGGTGGCCCGCCCTTCCAGGTCTATGCCTTGCCCATCCGGCTCGACCCCAAGGTGCTGTCGGGCACGGCAGCGATCTTCTTTGCCGCCACCAACGCGCTGAAGCTCATCCCCTATTTCGCGCTCGGCCAGTTCGACACCGCCAATCTGACGGCATCGGCGGTGCTGATGCCGCTGGCGCCGTTGTCGACCATTGCCGGTGCATGGCTGGTGCGGCGGATGCGGCCGGAGATCTTTTATCCCTTCACCTATGCGACCGTGGCGGTCGTGGCCGTGAAGCTCCTGTGGGACGGGATCGCCGGCCTCATGTAGCGCATTCCAGCCCGCATCAGGCGGCGCTTGGCACCATGCGTCTTGGCCGGCCGAGCGCCATCGCGGCACCGGCGGCAAGGACCAGCACCATGCCCGCCAGGACAGCGAAGTCGTGCAGGGTCGGCTTCAGAACCATGTCGGTGATGATGACAAGCATGACCGCATAATCGAAGCGAGCCGCCCGCAGGATGCGGTGGCCATAGGCAAGGGCTGCGGGCGTCACGCCGTCCCTGGCGATCATCGCGGCCATGCGGTCGGCGGTCGGCTTGAAAACGAACATGCCGATGCAGAAGGTCGTGGCGTAGCCGGCAAGGCCGATCAGGACCCAGAGATCGGAGAAGCCGACCCAGAACGAGCACATGATCAATCCGAAGGCCAATGTCAGCATCGACATCGGCGCGAAGAAGCGGTTGCCCAACTCGCCGGTGGCGCGCATCGCCTGCAGCGTTCCCTGGATGTTGCCGGCACGATCCGCCAGCGTCGCCAGCACCATCAGCGTGAAGCCGCCGCCGACCCAAAGCGTCGCCGAAAGGATGTGCAGCAATTTGACGATGGAATACCAATCCATGGCTTTCTCCCCGATGCCCCTGGCGGCGCGTGCCATTGCCCGCCCGCCGATCAGATGTCGCAGCGTTTAGCGCCGCGGCTGTTTCGGTACGATGTCGCGGAAAACCGGCTGTGTTTCAGACTGCCGGATAACGAAAGGAGCAACTAATATGATGAACGCACCGCCCGGTTTTCTGCTATGTCGGCAGTGTCGGGGGACGCGACATCGTCCGGAAACAATGCCGATGCTAGTGCCGACGCCGGAAGTCCGGCGGCGACGGCGCTGGCGTGACGATCAACTCATTCCCAGCTTGGGAAAAGGCAATTCGGGGGACTAATATGCAAGGGATAGCACGGAATTTCTTCACGCTGGCGATCATCTATGCGCTGTGCGGCATGGCACTCGGCATCCACATGGCCATCAGCGACGACCACGGCCAGATGCCGACCCACGCCCACACGATGGTGGCTGGCTGGCTGATGTCGGCGGTCTTCGCGTTCTTTTACCACCTGTTTCCGTCAGCCGGGCAAAAGACACTGGCCCTCGTCCATTTCTGGCTGACGGCAATCAGCGGCATCGGGCTCATGATCGGCCTTTATATACTGCTTGCCGGAAATCCGGGGATCGAGCCGTTGCTGGGGATATCGTCGATCGGCTTCTACGCAGGCCTGCTGCTGTTCGCCTTCATTGCCTTGCCGGTGGTGTGGAAAAAGGCCTGAGTGAAGGCCGATGCCTGGCTGTGCGGCTGTGCTGTTACGGCACAGAAGCAGGGCATTGGGTCAAAAAATATCAGGGGTGTTAAGGGTTCATTAAGCTTTACGGGCGTTTACTATGTCCATCCAGTGATCTGGATTCTTACCGAGTGGTTGGAGCCACTTTGTTTGACGCCTCCCTGTTAAACTCCTGAGAGCCGCCTTATCCGCGGCTCTTTTTTTGTCCGAATTCCGGCGGTATGCCGCACAGCCGAGCGCTGTTAACCTTCTGTTAAACATGTGCTTGCCTTCACCCCGGACGAAGCGCATTTTCAAGCTTCAGTCTTATAGGGTCTCGGGTGTATCGGCAGAGAGCCGAATCGGCCGATTGCAAGTGCAGGGGCGTTATCAATGAACGAGCCTTCGAAGGGCATTGCGAAAACCGTGAAGCTGGCGGAGCGCCGGGTTTTTTCGCACTCCTTCAAACCGCTTTACCAGGAAGGCATGGGACTGGTCGAACAGGCGGCGGAGTATCTCGACGGCAAGGGCCGGGCCGAGGCCAAGAAACTGTCGCGGCTGGCGGCCACGCTCTACGCGGCCGAATCGATGCGGCTGACCACCAGGCTGATGCAGGTCGCCTCGTGGCTGCTTTTGCAGCGCGCGGCGAATTCCGGCGAGATGACCCGCGACCAGGTCGCATCGGAAAAGTCCAAGGTGCGCCTCGACACCGCTTCCGCCCATGACGAGGCGGCCGGCTGGGCCGAACTGCCGACCGATTTCCTCGACCTCGTCAACCGGTCGCTGCGCCTGCAGGCATTGGTGCGCCGCATGGATGAAGAGATCTACGGCGCCGGCGCGGTGGTCGACGTGCAGCCCGTCGCTCGCCGACCCAATCCGGTCTCGGACCAGATCAGCCTGCTCAACACGGCGTTCGCCCGCAATTAAGCGATTTCGCAATCGCTCCCCTTGAAATTGCAAGGGTTGTTTCCGGTTTGTTCACATTTCGCTGGCATCGCTGCCCGCCGGGGGTAAAGTCACCGGATGGGGGACGCGATTCGCATCATCGGTATCGATCCGGGGCTCAGGCGCACCGGCTGGGGCATCGTCGAGAGCCTCGGCAATTCGTTGCGTTTTGTCGCTTCGGGTACCGTGCGCTCCGAGGACAAGGCGGCGCTGGCGACGCGGCTCTGCCAACTGCATGACGGGCTCGCCGAAGTCCTGCATCAGGCCATGCCGCATGAGGCCGCCGTCGAACAGACCTTCGTCAACAAGGACGCCGTTGCGACGCTGAAGCTCGGCCAGGCACGCGGCATCGCCATGCTGGTCCCGGCGCGGGCGGGCCTCGTCGTCGCCGAATATGCGCCCAATGCGGTGAAGAAGGCGGTGATCGGCGTCGGCCACGGCGACAAGAAGCAGATCCACATGATGGTGAAGGTGCTGCTGCCGAAGGCGATCTTCGACACCGAACACGCCGCCGACGCGCTGGCCATCGCGATCTGCCACGCGCATCACCGGCAGAGTGCTGCCTATCGGCTGGCGGCATTGGCATCATGAGAGGCTGTTGGGAATGATCGGCAAGCTCAAGGGTACGCTCGACGAGGTCGACGAGGATTTCTGCCTCGTCGACGTGCACGGCGTAGGCTACGTCGCCTATTGCTCGGTGCGCACGCTCGCCGCGCTGCCTTCGCCCGGCGAGGCGGTGGTGCTGTTCATCGAGACCTATGTGCGCGAGGACATGATCCGGCTCTACGGCTTCCAGTCGCAGCTCGAGCGCGAATGGTTTCGGTTGCTGATGAACAACGTGCCGGGTGTCGGCGCCAAGGTGGCGCTGGCCATCCTGTCGACGCTGGCGCCGGCCGACCTCGCCAATGCCATTGCACTGCGCGACATCGCCATGATTTCCCGCGCCCCTGGCGTCGGCAAGAAGGTGGCCGAACGCATCGTCACCGAATTGAAGAACAAGGCGCCGGCCTATGCCGGTGCCGCTTCGGGCACGATCGGCCTGAAGCAGGAACTCGGTGAAGGCGTGGCGCCGGCGCCGATCACCGACGCTGTCTCGGCCCTGGTCAATCTCGGCTATTCGCGCGACACCGCCGCCAATGCGATATCGGCGGCGCTGAAGACGGCGGGTGAGGACGCAGATGCCTCGAAACTGATTCGCTTCGGACTGAAGGAATTGGCACGGTGATTGCTTGAAAACAAAATTCCAACTACAATATGCTTTGTAAGTAATTTCTCAGAAAGTAAGACAATGGGTGCTTGCGCAAGCCTGACATCGAAAGGCCAGCTTACCATCCCGAAGGACGTCAGGGATGCGCTGTCGCTCAAGGCGGGTGACATGATCGCCTGGACGGTAGTGGATGGCTACTTGATCGGGACGCCACGCAATCTCGACTTTGTCGACCTAGCGGGATTCCTGGGAGATCCGCCCGGCGGCCCGGCTTCGCTCGAGGAAATCGATGCAGCGGTTCGGGACGCGGTTGGACGGCATGTTGTCGGGGACGCGCCGAAGGGCGGGCATGAGGGAGACGCGTGACGTCGATAGGCATCGATACGAACGTTCTGCTTCGAATGGTGCTGAACGATGATGCCGAGCAAAGGGCAAAAGCCTTGGCTTTCGGCAAAGGCCTTAGTGAGGATACCCCAGGCTTTGTCAGCCTGATCGTCCTGGTCGAGTTCAGTTGGTCGCTGATTTCTCGCTACAGGATGTCCAGGGAACAAGTCCTGGCGGCAATTCAAAGACTGCTGAAAATCAGAACGCTGGTTTTCGAGGATTTCGATGCCATCGTGATCGCGCTCGAAAGGTCCAACATGCCGCAGGTTGACTTTGCCGATGCGCTCATCGCCGAACACAACCGAAATGCGGGCTGTTCCCACACAGTCACTTTCGATCTGCGGGCTGCAAGGTCCATTGCAAGCATGGAATTGCTGGCATGAGCCTTTCCCCCCGTCTCATTGCCCCGGAAAAGCGCGGCGAGGATGCCGAGCAGACCTTGCGGCCGCAGACGCTCGACGATTTTGTCGGCCAGGCGGCGGTGCGGGCCAATCTCAAAGTGTTCATCGAGGCCGCCAAGGGCCGCAAGGAGGCGCTCGACCATGTGCTGTTCGTCGGGCCGCCGGGGCTGGGCAAGACGACGCTGGCGCAGATCATGGCGCGTGAGCTCGGCGTCAATTTCCGCTCCACCTCCGGGCCGGTCATCGCCAAGGCAGGCGATCTCGCGGCGCTGCTGACCAATCTCGAAGAAGGCGATGTGCTGTTCATCGACGAGATACACAGGCTCAACCCGGCAGTGGAGGAAATCCTCTACCCGGCGATGGAGGATTTCCAGCTCGACCTGATCATCGGCGAGGGACCGGCCGCGCGCTCGGTCAAGATCGACCTTGCCCGGTTCACCCTGGTGGCAGCCACCACGCGGCTCGGCCTGCTCACCAATCCATTGCGTGACCGCTTCGGCATTCCAGTGCGGCTCAACTTCTACACGGTCGAGGAGTTGGAGCAGATCGTGCGGCGCGGCGCGCGCATCCTGCAGATGCCGCTCGGCAACGACGGCGCGCTCGAGATCGCGCGGCGCGCGCGCGGCACGCCGCGCATTGCCGGACGGCTGTTGCGGCGCGTGCGCGATTTCGCCTCGGTCGCCGGTGACGGCCATGTCGACCGCCTGATCGCCGACGAGGCCTTGACCCGGCTCGAAGTCGACGCACTCGGGCTCGACGCGCTCGACCGCCGCTATCTCGGCATGATCGCGCGCAATTTCGGCGGCGGGCCGGTCGGCATCGAGACCATCGCGGCGGGCCTGTCCGAGCCGCGCGACGCCATCGAGGACATTATCGAACCCTATCTGATCCAGCAGGGCTTCATCCAGCGCACGCCGCGCGGCCGCATGCTGACCGCCAACGCCTGGCGCCATCTCGGCCTCGACGCGCCGAAGGATCTGGCGCAGCAGCAGATCAATCTGTTCCAGGAAGAGTAGCCGCCGAAGCGGCTTTTCACGCCGCCGATCAAGCATCAGTGAACGGGCCTGCGCAAATTCTCCTCATCTTCGCCGCTTGCCGGCGTATTGCTGGATTGTATCGGCTCGCTGCCTCATGAATGTCGTCCTCCCAAATCCAGATCGTTTTTGGGCGACAGGCATCAGCGCATGCCGAAATGAGGTATCGGAGCCACTTTGATGATAACCAGACGCGGGTTCCTGCGCTTCATCGGCGGATCGTTCCTGTCGGTCGCCTCGTTCAGTGCGTACGCCATCGGCATCGAGCCGATGCTGCTGACGCATGTGAAGCGCTATGCGCTCACGCCACCGCATTGGCCCGCTGGGTTGAAGCTTCGCGTCGTCGCCCTTGCCGATATCCACGCCTGCCGGCCGTGGATGACGCCGCAGCGGATCGCTTCGCTCGCCGAAGAGGCGAATGCACTGCAGCCGGACCTGATCGTGCTGCTCGGCGACTACATAGCCGGCATGCGCCTGGTGTCGCAAAGGGTGACGCCGCCGGAATGGGCTGGCGCCCTGTCGGGCCTCAAGGCACCGCTCGGCGTGCTGTCGATCCTCGGCAATCACGACTGGTGGGCCGACGGCTTCGCGCAGCGTGCCGAAGTCGGCCCGACGATCGCGCGCAAGGCTCTGGAGAAAGTCGGTATCCCGGTTCTGGAGAACGACGCCGTGCGTCTGGAAAAGGACGGACATGGGGTATGGATCGCCGGCCTCGCCGACCAGTTGGCGCTGTTGCCGAAAAAGAAGCACGAGCCCGCCAGGGGATTGGACGATCTCGACGGCACGCTGGCCAAGATCAGCGACGCCGCGCCAGTCATCCTGCTGGCGCACGAACCGGATATTTTTCCAAATGTGCCGTGGCGTGTGTCGCTGACGCTATCGGGACACACCCATGGCGGGCAGGTGCGGCTGTTTGGCTATTCGCCCATCGTGCCGTCGCAGTTCGGCAATCGCTACGCCTATGGCCATGTTATCGAGGACGATCGTAACCTGATCGTCTCGGGCGGGCTCGGCTTCAGCAATTTGCCCATCCGTTTCGGCATGCGTCCGGAGATCCTGCAGATCGACCTCGGCTGACCGGCACTTCAGGGCAGACGTCGGATTGCGTCCATCACATCAGGCTCGGCCTTGTCGCCATTGAACGCATCGACCACGCCGAAAGCGCCGCCATAGCTCCACACCGACCATGAGAAGCCGTGCGCTTCGGCCCGCGCGATCATGTCCCTGACATAGGCGGCACGGTACCGCGCCGGCATCACATGGGCATTGCCATATTCCTGGCGGATCATGCCGAACTCGCCCAGCGTGATGTCTTCCGGCTTGATGCCGTTGACCTTCGCCCAGGCTTCGACGGCCTTGAACGGCGCATCCATCAGGCCAAGCAGCTTGTCGGCACTGTCCATGCTGGCGACCTGCTCGTCGAGATAGGCGAGCAGGCCGCTCTGCCGCGCCCAGGGCGCCTGTGCCTTTATACGGGCGCGGATGGTGTCAAGCGTCACATCGAGCTGCGCCTTTGGCACCGCGGTCAACGGATAGGGCAGGCCGGTCACATAAGGGATGAAGTCGCCGGCCCAGGTCGCGCCCTGGTGGGTCAGCAGGAACGGGTCGTAGGAGTGGAAGGTCCAGATGACGTTGTCGTCGGGGATCGCCCTCGGATCGATCTTCTCAAGAGACGAGGCGGCGGAATAGCAGGCTCCGGTCAGGACCAGCGTCAGTTTCGTCGCCGAGGCGCGCGCCGCCGCGAACAGCTTGCGCTGGCGGTCGGGCCACAGGTTGGTGCCGTCGCTGTCGCAATCGACGATCGGCTCGTTCATCGGTTCGAAAGCGACTTTTTCGGGATCTTCGCGTGCCAGCGTGTGGGCCATGCCGCGAACCATCTCGACATAGCGGTCGAAGGTCGCGGGATCGTCCATCACCTCGCCCATGCCGATCGTGCGGCTGCCGCCGGCCGGGATCAGGTGCATGTCGACGATCACCTTCAGCCCGGCGCGGTTGATCATGCGCGCCGAGTCCAGCACACTGGCATAGAGCTGGTCACGGAGGCCTGTTGTCTTGTCCGAGAGAAAAGGCGACGGATCGACGGGCATGCGCAGGAAATCGAAGCCGGCATCCTTCAGCGCCTCGAGGTCGGCCTGCTCGAGGAATTTGCGCCATTCCGGGTAAGGCAGGATGGCATTGGCATCGCCCCATTGATCCTCGCCGGGCCAGGTGACCCACTGGTCGAGATTGAGACCGCGCTTCATCGAGAAGGTCGCCGCCTCACAGGAAAGTGTAGAAGCCGCCAGCGCCAGCACGACTGCCATCAAGGTCTTGATCATCGTCGTCAACAGTGCCATCGGGTTCATGCGCCAAAAATACCTGCCGCGTCGGCATCCAAAAGGGAAGCGCAATGGGCGATCATGGTGAATCCGCGGCATTGATGGCCGGGCTTTCCGGCGCGCTGACCGAGTTCGGCCACCGGCTGATGGCGCGGGTCTATTATGCCGATACCGATTTCTCAGGCGTCGTCTATCACGCGCGCTATCTCGAATTCCTCGAGCGCGGCCGCTCCGACTATCTCAGGCTCACCGGCGTGCATCATACCGAACTCGCCGACGGCAAGCACGGCGAGAAGATCGTATGGGTGGTGCGCCGCATGGAGATCGACTTCCGCATTCCCGCCCGCATCGACGACATACTGACCGTCGACACCCGCACGGAGACCATCTCAGGCGCGCGCATCTTCATGGCGCAGCAGCTCAAGCGCGGCGACGAGGTGCTGGTCGAGGCCAGGGTCGAGGCGGCGATCATCGGCGAGAACGGCCGGCCGAGACGCTTCCCCAGGGAATGGGTCGCGGCCTTCATGCCTAGGGCACGTTGAGATTCAAGTGATGCCGGCCTGCGATGCCCGGGCGCGGCAATGCGCCGCGCCCAATGGACTAACCCATCCTTAACCATAACGGTTCATGAAGAGATTGGTGAAGATTGGCGTTATCCAGCGCCTTCCTTTCACCAATATTTGCCCCGAAAAGGCCGCTAACGGCACGGTTTGGGGTGTCCGGTAGCTTCGTGCGAACCGACCACAAGGGATGCCATGGGCCAGCCGCCAGCTTCGCCCGGAAAATCTTAAGGACGTAACGATGGAAAATATCGCACTCGCCGAACCGGGCGCGCAATTGTCGATTTGGGCCCTGTTCATGCAGGCCAGCTGGGTGGTCAAGCTGGTCATGATCGGGCTGCTCTGCGCCTCGGTGTGGACCTGGGCGATCATCGTCGACAAGCTGGTCGCCTATGGCCGCATGCGGCTGGCTCTGAACCGCTTCGAGCAGGTTTTCTGGTCCGGGCAGTCGCTGGAGGAGCTCTACCGCACGCTCGCCGACCGCAAGACGACAGGCATGGGCGCCATTTTCGTCGCCGCCATGCGCGAATGGAAGAAGAGTTTCGAGAAAGGCGCCAAGTCGCCACTCGGCCTGCAGACCCGTATCGACAAGGCCATGGACCTGGCGCTGACCCGCGAGATGGAGAAGCTGGAGGGGCGTCTCGGCTTTCTCGCCACGACCGGTTCGGCGGCACCGTTCATCGGCCTGTTCGGCACCGTCATCGGCATCATGACCTCGTTCCAGGCCATCGCCGGCTCCAAGAACACCAGCCTCGCGGTGGTCGCGCCCGGCATCGCCGAAGCGCTGCTGGCGACGGCCATCGGCCTGCTTGCCGCCATTCCGGCGGTCATCGCCTATAACAAGCTGTCATCGGATGCGAGCAAGATCGCGGTGCGCATGGAGGGGTTCTCCGACGAGTTCTCCGCCATACTCTCGCGCCAAATCGATGAAAAAGTCGCGCCGAAGGCCTGAGGAGTAACGAGATGGGTATGTCCGTAGGCATGGGAGGGCGCGGCGGGCGTGGCCACCGGCGGCGCGGCCGTCACCATGCGTTGATGTCGGAGATCAACGTCACCCCGATGGTCGACGTGATGCTCGTGCTTTTGATCATCTTCATGGTCGCCGCACCGATGCTGACGGTCGGCGTGCCGATCGACCTGCCGGACACGCAGGCCAAGGCGATGAATGCCGACACCCAGCCGATCACCGTCTCGATCGACGCGACCGGCAAGATCTTCCTGCAGGAAACCGAGATTCCGATCGAGGAGCTGGTGGCCAAGCTGCAGGCGATCTCGAAGACCGGTTATGAAGAGCGCATCTTCATCCGTGGCGATAAGTCGACCGACTACGGCACGGCCATGAAGGTCATGGCTCGCATCTCGGCCGCTGGCTACAAGAACATCGGCCTGGTTTCACTGCAGGAACAGGATCAATAGACGCACGATGAGGACCGGCCTCACCACATCGGTGATCTTGCATACGGCGGTGCTGGCCTTCGGCCTGTTCACACTGTCGGCGCCGGCCGCGCTGCCGTCAGCGGACGTCGAGTCGGTCGCGGTCGACATCGTGCCGATGGAGGCCATCGCGCAGACCTTGCAGGGCGACAAGAAGGCCGTGATGCATGAAAAGCCGGCGCCGTTGCCGACGCAGCGTCCCGACATCGTGCCAAATGCGCAGAAGGTGGGCGAAAACAGCGTCGACACCGACAAGCCGATAACGCCGGAAGCCAAGCCGAAACCCGTCGACACGACCTCGGCCCCGGCGCCAGCGCCGACCCCGAAGGAAATCCCGAAGACCGAGGACGTGCCGAAGCCGCAGGAAAAGCCCAAGCCCATTCCGGCGACGGAAGTGGCGCCAGCGCCGACGCCCAAGGAAGAGGTCAAGCCCGAGCCGGTCAAGCAGACGGAGCCCAAGCCGACGCCGGCCAAGCCGGCGCCGACCCCGCCGCCGCAGGACAAGACCGCCGCTATCGATCCGACCCCCGAGGTCAAGCCGGATGCCGTCGCCGAGGCCATAGCCAAGGAACCGCCCCCCGAAGAGACCCAATTGCCGAGTTCCGCGCCGGCCCCGGAAGCCCGGCCCAAGCCGCAACAGGCACAGCCCGAAAGCGCCAAGGCGCCTGACCGCAAGAATGCCGACAAGCCGGTCAAGGAAGCCTCGTCCAAGCCGAAGTCCGACGACAAGCAATTCAACGCCAACGAAATTTCGGCCCTGCTCGACAAGCAGAAGCCGTCCGGCGGCGGCGCCAAGCGCTCGACCCAGCAGGCGTCGCTCGGCGGCGACAAGGATCAGGGCCAGAAGCTGTCGAAGTCGGAGCAGGGCGCCCTGGAAAGCCAGCTCGGCGGTTGCTGGACCTTGCCGGCCGGACTTGAAGGTTCGGAGAATTTCGTCGTCGTCGTCCGTTTCAATCTGAACAACTCCGGCAAGCTCGACGGCCGTCCGTCCGTTGAAACATCGAGCGGCAACAGGCAGTTCGATGAGAGTGCGGTGCGCGCGGTTCAGAAATGCGACATGGCCGGCCTGCAGGTTCCCGCCGGCAAGCAGGACATCTGGAACGACATCCGGGTCACCTTCGATCCAAGGGAGATGCTCGGCCTGTAGGCCCTGACATCCGAAAATCAGTATGAGAAGCGAGAAGACATGAAATCAATCCTCAAGCCGCTCCTGATGATTGCCGCGATGGCGATGGGCATGACCGCTGCAGGCACGCTGCCGGCGCTGGCGCTCGTCGAGCTCAACGTCAACAAGGGCAATGTCGAGCCGCTGCCGATCGCCATCACGGATTTCCAGGGCGGCGATGCGCTTGGCGCCCAGATTTCCCAGATCGTCACCGCCGATCTCAAGCGCTCCGGCCTGTTCGCGCCGATCGACAAGAGCGCCTTCATCGAGAAGATCGCCAATCCGGACGCGACCCCTCGCTTCGACGACTGGAAGGTGATCAACGCGCAGGCGCTGGTCACCGGCAGCGTCAGCAAGGAAGCAGACGGGCGCATCCGCGCCCAGTACCGGCTGTGGGACACTTTTGCCGGCCAGCAGATGGCCGGCGAGCAATTCTTCGCCAACGACGCCAATCAGCGCCGCGTCGCCCACATCATCGCCGATGCCATCTATGAGCGGCTGACCGGCGAGAAGGGCTATTTCGACACGCGCGTCGTCTTCATCGACGAATCCGGCGCCAAGAACGCGCGCAAGAAGCGCCTCGCCATCATGGACCAGGATGGCGCCAACATCCGCTATCTCTCGGATGGCCGGTCGATCGTGCTGACGCCGCGCTTCTCGCCGAACCGGCAGGAAATCACCTACATGTCCTATGAAAGCGGCCAGCCGCGGGTCTATCTCCTGCAGATCGAGACCGGGCAGCGCGAACTGGTCGGCAATTTTCCCGGCATGACCTTTGCGCCGCGCTTCTCGCCAGACGGCCAGAAGGTGATCATGAGCCTGCTGCGCGACGACGGCAATTCCAACATCTTCGCCATGGACCTGCGCAGCCGTTCGACGACGCGGCTGACCAACTCGACCGCCATCGACACCTCGCCCTCCTATTCGCCCGACGGCAGCAAGGTGGTGTTCACCTCCGACCGTGGCGGCCGCGCGCAGATCTACGTCATGGGTGCCGACGGCTCGGGCCAGACGCGCATCTCCTTCGGCGACGGCGTCTATTCGACGCCGGTGTGGTCGCCGCGCGGCGACCTCATCGCCTTCACCAAGCAGACCGGCGGCGAATTCCAGATCGGCGTCATGAAGACCGACGGCTCTGGCGAACGCATCCTGTCCTCCGGCTTCCAGCAGGAAGGCCCGACCTGGGCGCCGAACGGCCGCGTGCTGATGTTCTTCCGCGACTCCAATGGCGGTCCGAAACTGGTTTCCGTCGATCTCACCGGCCGCAACGAGCAGCCGATCCCGACCGCGAATTTTGCTTCGGATCCGGCCTGGTCGCCGTTGCTGGAATAGGTTCGACCGAATTGCCACACAAGCTGAAAAGGGGCCGTTTTCGGCCCCTTTTCCATGCCTTCGTCGCGTTTTGGCCGCATTTCCGCCTAGGGTCCGCGCCAACTGTGGCTTATGACGAAACGGCTGCGGACGGGCGGCCTAAACCAAATTTTAACCGTGTTTCTTGAATGCCGGTTAACCCAAACGTGGTTACTGGGTGATCAACGAAATCACTCGAATGCGAAGGAGAGGCGGCATGGGCCGTATCGCAGCACTTACCAGAAACCCGGTCATGATCGCGCTGGTGGCGATGCTCGCCGTCGCCGGTTGCGCTTCGAAGAAGACCCCGAACAACGCGGCCGACCTTGGCCTCAATGGCGCAGGTGCCGCGACACCCGGCTCGGCGCAGGACTTCACCGTCAACATCGGCGACCGTATCTTCTTCGATACGGACTCGACGTCGATCCGGGCCGACGCGCAGACGACGCTTTCGCGTCAGGCGCAGTGGCTGAACCAATACAAGCAGTATGCCATCGTCATCGAAGGCCATGCCGACGAGCGCGGCACGCGCGAATACAATCTGGCGCTTGGTGCCCGCCGCGCGGCCGCCACCCGCGACTTCCTGGTCTCCAAGGGCGTTTCGGCCAGCCGCCTCAAGACGATTTCCTACGGCAAGGAACGTCCGGTCGCCGTATGCGATGACATCTCCTGCTGGTCGCAGAATCGCCGCGCCGTCACCACGCTCAGCGGCGCTGGTTCCTGATCGGCAAAAATACAACACACTTCTGCGAAAGGCGGCCTCCGGGCCGCCTTTTTCACATCCTGACGCCCGAAACAAAATTTGGCCGAAGTCTCGCGCCCTGCTATGAGCCGAGGGCGCTTGGCTGGTCTCACATCGATTGGGAAGGCGCGAACAAGCTAACGATTGGACGGCGAGAGGCACATGCATTTGAGATCGGTTCTGAGCGGCACGCTTGCGCTGCTGCTCCTATCAGGCGTAACCGCTTTGGCGAGCGGTTCCGGGCAATCAACCGAGAGCGGTTTTTCCTTCCATCTGCCGACACTCGAGTTGCCCAGCCTTTTCGGTGAGAAGAAAAAGCAGGATCAGGTCCAGCTCGCGCAGTCGAGCGGCGCCGGCGTAACCGGGCTCGAGGACCAATTGCGGCAGCTGACCGGCAAGGTCGAGGAACTCAATTTCCAGATCCTGCAGATGCAGGAGCAGATCCGCAAACAGCAAGAAGACAACGAGTTCCGCTTCCAGCAGCTGGAAGGCGGGCCGCAAGGTGGACAACCGGCGCAGAAGAAATCAGATGCCACCACCGGAACCAACACCAACGTGGCCTCGGCCCCGGCAACCCAGGCGCCGGCTGATGCCGGCGCCGCGCCCGGCAGCGATCAATCCACGGGCGGCAAGACCGTCGAGGACGTCATCGTCGAATCACCCGATGGCGACCCTGGCAAGGTGATCCCCGGCAAGGGAGCGCCCGAAAAGACCTTTGGTTCCATCACCGTCGACAAGAATGGCAATGTGATCGATGCCGGCGGCAGCACGCAGGCAACCGCGCCGGCACAGGACATGGCACCAGCCACCGGCGCACCTGCCAAGGCCGGCAAGTCCGGCGGCACGGTGGTCGCGGCGCTGCCCGCCACCAACAACCCCGAAGAGCTCTATCGCAACTCCTACCAGTTCATCCTGTCGGGCGACTACGGCACCGCCGAACAGGGTTTCCGCGACCATATCTCCCGCTTCCCCAAGGACGCCAAGACGGCGGACGCGCATTACTGGCTGGGGGAATCGCTGCTTGGCCAGCAGAAATACCGCGACGCGGCAGAAGTCTTCCTCGCCGCCAGCAAGGACTATCCCAAGGCCAAGAAGGCACCCGACATGCTGTTGAAGCTCGGCGTGTCGCTGGTCGGCCTCAAGCAGCATGATGTCGCCTGCGCCACCTTCAGCGAGGTCGGCAAGCGCTATCCCGATATTTCCAACACACTCAAGGAACGCGTCAAGCAGGAGAAGGCCTTGGCTGCGTGCTGATTTTTCCTTGGAACGTCGCAGTCCCAAACCCGGGACCACATTTTGGCGACATGCATTGATGCTCGACACCGAGCCTGATCTTTCGACGAGACTTTTTTCGCATATCGATTTTTCCAACGGCGCTGTTGCGGCCGTATCGGGCGGCAGCGACTCGACCGCGCTCCTTCTCCTTCTCAAACAGCATCTCGATAAAACCGCACCGTCCGCCAGACTGTTGGCCGTGACGGTCGACCACGGCTTGCGGCAGGGTTCGGCTGATGAGGCGCGGGCCGTGGCGAAGCTTTGCGCGGAACGCGGCATCGCCCACCGCGTCCTGGCCTGGTCCGGAGAAAAACCGTCGACGGGCCTGCCGGCGGCAGCGCGAGAGGCGCGCTACCGGCTGCTGGCCAGCGCCGCCCGGGCGGAGGGCATCGGCTTGATCGTGACCGGACATACATCCGACGACCAGGCCGAGACGGTGCTGATGCGGCGCGATCGCGGTGATGCAGCCCGCGAAGCGGGACGGGGTCTTGCCGGCATGGCGCCCGCCACCTTGCATGAGTGGCGCGACTGGATCGTGCGACCGCTTCTTGGCATCCGGCGTTCTGCGCTGCGCGATTTCCTGCGGCGCCAACAGGTCGGCTGGGCCGAGGACCCGACCAATGCCGATGAAGCCTTCGAGCGGCCGCGCATACGCGCAACGCTTGCGGGGGAGGCCGGCGCGCAGCGCATGACCGACGCGCTGGCGTTGGCAGCGCAGGAGGCCGACGCCCGCACCCGGCTTGGCGCCGAAGCCGCCTGTCTGATCGAGCGCTTTGCCAGCCAGCCGGCATCGGGCCTCATCAGGCTCGACCCGGCCCTGCTCAGCGCCGGCGACGACCGGGCGGCCGTCTACGCGCTGCGCATTCTGCTCGCGACGTCGGGCGGGATTGCCTTCCTGCCGGACCAGGCTCGCAGCGAGGCGTTGTTCGCCCGGCTGAAGGCCGGATTTCTTTGCGCCACATTGTCGCGGACGGTGGTCGACTTCAGGCGCGCCGGCATCTTCCTGCGCCGGGAGATGCGGGGCTTGCCGGCGGCAGCGGCAGAGGTCGACGCCGCCATCTGGGACGGGCGCCGCCAAATCACATTGAACGACGCCAACGGCGCATTGTTGATCGCCCCTCTCGGGGTAGTGGCGGCGAAGCGGCTGGCTGTCGACCGGGGCAAGACGCCGCCAAGCCTGATGCGCGGGGCATTGGCGGCTGAACCAGCCCTGCTGCAAGCCGTCGAGAAGGCTGGTCCGGCGCCTGATCGGCCCACATCGCAAGCGTTCGCGGCGTCGCCGGTCGTTGCTCCCTTTGCCCGCTTCCTGCCGTCCTTCGATCTGGCCCCGGCGCGCGCCGTCGCCGGGTTGATCGGAGCGGCGCCACTTCCCGCCTTGCCATTGCGTGGCCACAGTGCCGGTTGATGCTGCGTGAAAGCTTAACCCATACATGCTGTTCTGCTTGGCAAGGGGGGACGCTCTCCCTATGTTAGGCCCAAGTTTCCTCTCATGATGCCGTCCGCTCGCGGACGCCAACGGGACAATTGATGAATCCGAACTATCGCAACCTCGCGCTCTGGGCGATCATAGCGGTCCTGCTCATCGCCCTCTTCAATCTGTTCCAGACGCCGCAGACGCGCGGGGCTTCGAGCGATGTGCCTTATTCGCAGTTCCTGCAGGATGTCGCGGCCGGGCGGGTCAAGACGGTGACCATCGCGGGCGCCCGCATCACCGGCACCTACACCGACAATTCCAGCGGCTTCCAGACCTATTCACCCGGCGATCCCCAGCTGGTCTCGCGTCTGGAGGACAAGAACGTCACCATCAATGCACGGCCCGAGACCGACGGCTCCAATTCGCTGTTCGGCTACCTGATCTCGTGGCTGCCGATGATCCTCATCCTCGGTGTCTGGATATTCTTCATGCGCCAGATGCAGTCCGGCTCCGGGCGCGCCATGGGCTTCGGCAAGTCGAAGGCCAAGCTCCTGACCGAGGCGCATGGCCGCGTCACCTTCCAGGACGTCGCCGGCGTCGACGAGGCCAAGGAGGACCTTGAGGAGATCGTCGAGTTCCTGCGCGATCCGCAGAAGTTCCAGCGCCTCGGCGGCAAGATTCCGCGCGGCGTGCTGCTGGTCGGCCCTCCCGGCACCGGTAAGACGCTGCTTGCCCGCTCGGTCGCCGGCGAAGCCAACGTGCCGTTCTTCACCATTTCGGGCTCGGATTTCGTCGAGATGTTCGTCGGCGTCGGCGCCAGCCGCGTCCGCGACATGTTCGACCAGGCCAAGAAGAATGCGCCCTGTATCATCTTCATCGACGAAATCGACGCTGTTGGCCGCCACCGCGGTGCGGGCCTCGGCGGTGGCAATGACGAGCGCGAGCAGACGCTGAACCAGCTGCTGGTCGAGATGGACGGCTTCGAGTCAAACGAAAGCATCATCCTGATCGCCGCCACCAACCGACCCGACGTGCTCGATCCGGCATTGCTGCGTCCAGGCCGTTTCGACCGCCAGGTGGTGGTGCCGAACCCCGACATCGTCGGCCGCGAGAAGATCCTCAAGGTGCATGTGCGCAACGTGCCGTTGGCGCCCAACGTCGACCTCAAGGTCGTCGCTCGTGGTACGCCCGGCTTCTCCGGCGCCGACCTGATGAACCTGGTCAACGAATCCGCGCTGATGGCGGCGCGGCGCAACAAGCGCCTCGTCACCATGGCCGAGTTCGAGGACGCCAAGGACAAGATCATGATGGGCGCCGAGCGCCGCTCGTCGGCCATGACCCAGGCCGAGAAGGAGCTGACCGCCTATCACGAGGCCGGCCACGCCATCCTGGCATTGAACGTGCCGTCGGCCGATCCGCTGCACAAGGCAACCATCATCCCGCGCGGACGCGCGCTCGGCATGGTCATGCAGTTGCCGGAAGGCGACCGATACTCCATGAGCTACAAATACATGATCTCGCGCCTCGCCATCATGATGGGCGGCCGCGTCGCCGAGGAGTTCAAGTTCGGCAAGGAGAACATCACATCGGGCGCTTCCTCCGACATCGAGCAGGCGACCAAGCTGGCGCGCGCCATGGTCACGCGCTGGGGCTTCTCCGACAAGCTCGGCCATGTTGCCTATGGCGACAACCAGGAGGAAGTGTTCCTCGGCCATTCGGTGGCGCGCACGCAGAACATCTCGGAAGAGACCGCGCAGATCATCGACGGCGAGGTGCGCCGCCTGATCGACGAGGCCTATTCGACGGCGAAGTCGGTGCTGACCAAGAAGAAGAAGGAATGGATCGCGCTTGCGCAAGGCCTGCTCGAATACGAGACGCTGTCGGGTGACGAGATCAAGCAACTGATCGCGGGTGAGAAGCCTGCGCGCGACCTTGGCGACGACACTCCCCCGAGCCGTGGCTCGGCCGTGCCGAAGTCCGGTGGCCGCCGCAAGAAAGGTCCCGAGCCCGAAGGCGGCATGGAGCCGCAGCCGCAAGGCTAGACCAGAGCGGTTCACCGTCTCACGGAACGCAGAAGCGCTCTATTCTTTTGTTTGACGCCATTCCCGATTCAGGCGACGCGCTTCAAGTCTTTGTTTTATGCCTGTCGTTGCCCCAGAACTGAACCACTTTTGGGGGACATCGCCTCGGGGGGGCGCCGGACGTATGATAGCAGATCCTCGGGACAAGCCCGAGGATCACGGCTCAATGTCTGCGTGAAAAACGGTGAACCGCTTTATCCGCCGCATTCGATTTTTATGATTCAGCTTTCAGCCGCGCATTGCACAGGCTGTAATAACCGCCGCCCTTCTGGATCCAGCGAAGGCCGTTCAACGTACCCGCCTCCTTGTTGTCATCGTAACCCTGCAGGCAGGTCTTCATCCGCGCCTTCGCGGGCTTTTCGGTCTTGAACTCGGCGGCGAGGGTGGTCGGGAATGTCACGCCCGCCGGCGCTACAGTGGGGGCGACCGCCGCGCTGGTTTCCTTTTTCGGCTGCAGCGCGGTTTTGACCGTATCCGCGCTGACACTCTCCGCGGTGGACGTCGCGCATTTCTCTTTGCGGAAAGCGGCCCAGTCCATGCCGTTCAGAGTGCCGCCTTCCTTGGCTGTCCGATAATTCTCGCCGCATTCCTTCATCGTCAGTGCGCTTGCAGGGGCGACGCTCCAAGCAACCAATGCCGCCACAGCCAATACCGCCGATTTCAAACTGAGCATGAGATCCCTCCTGGTTGATAAACAAGTTATGTGTCCTTTTTGTATACTGTTTGTTCCTTGTATGTTCAATCAGAATCTTTGGGAGCTTCCGACAAGCCTGGCGGCGGGCAGTGTGGGCGAATTGATGATGCCGACAGCTCCCGCGATATGCAGATGCGAGCAAGGCCGCGGGCGTCGTCGCGCGCAACAAAAGGCCCGCGATGCAGATGCATCGCGGGCCTTTACCTGTCCTTGCCAGATTTTCCGTCTAATTCAACTCGATCTCAACCGGCTCATGCCCCATCGATCTCTGGGGAATGCCACGCGTGGCTCAGCCCTTCAGCTTGGCATTGCAGAGGCTGTAGAAGCCGCCGCCCTTCTGGATCCACTTCAGGCCGCCGAGTGCGTTGGCGTCCTTGAGGACATAGTACTGGTCGAGGCAGGTATGCATGCGGCCCTTTCCGGGAGTTTCGCTGGCATATTTCGCCGAGATCGCGGACGGGAAGGTGACGCCCTTGGGCGCAACCGTCGTCGGCTTTGCCGGCTCCTTGGTGTAGCTCGCCTCGCTCGGGGCGGGCACGGTGTCGTCGTCGGACGCGCTGGCGCCGCATTCAGCCTTGCGGAAGTCGTTCCACTTCATGCCCTTCAGCGTGTTCGCCGTCTTGGCAGCCTGGTACTTGGTGCTGCATTCGGCCATGCTCAGGCCCTTGCCAGAAGCGGCGGCCGGGGCGGTCGTGGTCGCAGCCTTGGTGGTCGCCGGCTTGGTGGTGGCGGCGGATGCGCCAGCGGCGCATTCGGTTTTGCGGAAGTCGTTCCACTTCATGCCGTTCAGCGTGCCGGCAGCCTTGGCCGCCTGGTACTTGGTGCTGCATTCCTTGGCAGTCAGGCCCTTGGCCGTGCTGTCGGCAGCGGCGGCGGCAGCCTTGGTGGTCTTGGCCGGCTTGGCTTCGGCCGGCTTGGTTTCAGCGGCCTTGGTCGTGGCCGCCTTGGTGTCCGTGGTGGCCGCGGCGTCGGTACCGCATTGCGCCTTGCGGAACTGGTTCCAGGTCGCTCCGGCAAGTGTCCCCGCGTCCTTGGCGGCGTTATACTTCGTGCTGCACTCGGCCATCGTCAACGCGTTGGCTGGCGCGGCCAGGAACAACGTTGCGACCGCGAGGCCGGTCAGAGTAGCAATTCGGTGGATGAGCATAGCGTTTCTCCGTGGCTGCAGCCCATTATACGTCCCAGCGAATCAATAACGCTCAACGGTCGGTTGCGCCAGATGCCAAGCGGCGTATATATCGTCGGAAATCGCGTTCTGACGACAAGGTGATGAAATCATTTGGCCTTACGGCCGCCGAGGCAAGAATTCTCGGGGTGCATCTGCGCCGAATGGCTCGCAAAACTGGTATATTGTGGCGCAACAGTGTCGCCATGCATGGCTGCGGCCATGTTGTGTGCGACGCACAACAATGATTTTCTAAGGATTGGTAACATATAATCACACAATGTGATCAAGGCACGGCGGCCAACTGTGGCATGACGTGCCGGCTAAGGACAATCGGGGATACTGGCTAGCATGGCAGGGAATTACTTCGGCACGGACGGCATTCGCGGGCGCGCCAACAAGTTTCCGATGACCGCGGAGATCGCCATGCGGGTCGGCATGGCTGCCGGCCTTTCGTTCCAGCGCGGCAGCCACCGCCATCGTGTCGTGCTCGGCAAGGACACCAGGCTTTCCGGCTACATGATCGAGAATGCGATGGTGGCCGGCCTTTGCGCCGCCGGCATGGATGTGTTCCTGCTCGGCCCGATCCCGACGCCGGCGGTGGCCATGCTGGTGCGTTCGCTGCGCGCCGACATCGGCGTCATGATCTCGGCCTCGCACAATCCCTATTACGACAACGGCATCAAGCTGTTCGGGCCCGACGGCTACAAGCTCTCCGACGAGATCGAAGAACGCATCGAGAGCATGCTCGACAAGGATATCGAACTGGCACTCGCCGATTCCGACGGGCTTGGCCGCGCCAAGCGCGTCGACGGCGTGCATGACCGCTATATCGAATTCGCCAAGCGCACCTTGCCGCGCTCGATGTCGCTGTCGGGCCTCAGGATCGTCGTCGACTGCGCCAATGGCGCGGCCTACAAGGTGGCGCCCGAGGCGCTGTGGGAACTCGGTGCAGAAGTCGTTGCCATCAATGTCGAACCCAACGGCTTCAACATCAACAAGGAATGCGGTTCGACCCATCCGGCCGGGCTGCAGAAGAAGGTGCACGAAGTGCGCGCCGACATCGGCATCGCGCTCGATGGCGATGCCGACCGCGTCGTCATCGTCGACGAGAACGGGGCCATCGTCGACGGCGACCAGATCATGGCGCTGATTGCGGAGTCCTGGCACCAGAGCGGGCGGCTGGCCGGCGGCGGCGTCGTTTCGACAGTCATGTCCAATCTCGGCCTCGAACGCTTTCTCGGCGACATGAAGCTGCAATTGCACCGCACCAAGGTCGGCGACCGCTATGTCGTGGAGCATATGCGCGCGCATGGGCTCAATGTCGGCGGCGAGCAATCGGGCCACATCGTGCTGTCCGACTTTTCGACCACCGGCGACGGTCTGGTCTCGGCGCTGCAGGTGCTGGCCTGCATCAAGCGGCAGGGCCGCCCGGTCAGCGAACTGTCGAAGAAGTTCGAGCCGGTGCCGCAACTGTTGAAGAACGTTCGCATCGCCGGCGGCAAGCCACTGGAGGAAGCCCCGGTCAAGGCCGCGATCGAAGACGCCCGCCACCGTCTCGGCAAGGCCGGGCGGCTGGTCATCCGTCCATCCGGCACCGAGCCGCTGATCCGTGTCATGGCCGAGGGCGACGATCCGCAACTGGTCGAGGCCGTCGTCAACGACATCGTCGGGGTCATCTCGGAAACCCGCAGCGCCGCCTGATCTCCGCCCGCCCGCAACGCGTCGCGCCGCCGCCTTGGTTTGCATCGAAGCCCGCCCCTCCGGCGGGCTTTTTTGCTGGCCGGAGAACCGGTGGCCTTCTGTCGAAATCCTCGCCGAATCCCCGGAATTCTAGAGATTCGTGGTTAATCGACAGGGTTAAACGCCTTTTAACTTTTGCAATTCATTATCCACGCCTGAAAGCCAATCTCATTCGGACACGATCGCCGTTCCGAGGGTTTCTAGGGGTGACAAGCATGTTCAATACAGCAAGAAAGGCCCTGTTCGCGCTGTTGTTCGCGGGCCTGGCCTGGCCGGTGTTCGCGGCCGACCTGCCGGAGCCGCAGGTCGAAGAAGCGCCACCGCCGGTCTACGAGCAGCCGGTGGATGTCGGCGGCTGGTATATTCGCGGCGACATCGACTATCACAAGTCCGATGTGCGCGGCATCGACTATTCAACCTACAGCCTCGATCCCTGCAACTGCGGTAACATCCTGGTTGGCGGCACAAGCTTCGATTACGGCAAGCTCAAGGGCGGCTTCTCGCTCGGCGGCGGCGTCGGCTACAAGATCAACGACCACTTCCGCACCGACCTGACCGCCGACTACTGGTTCAAGTCGAACTTCAACGGCGGAACCTCGGGCGTGGACTCGCTTGGCAATCCCACGACATCGGTCGAAGTGTCGAAAATGAGCGCCTTGCTGCTGCTCGCCAATGCCTATGTCGATATCGGCACCTGGCACGGCATCACGCCCTATGTCGGCGCCGGCATCGGCGGTGCGCGCGTCAAGTGGGATACTGTCTACGATCCGAACACCACCGAGACCAACCCCGGAGCATCCAATTGGCGCTTCGCTTACGCTCTGATGGCCGGTGCTTCCTACTGCCTGACCGACAAGATCATCCTCGATGCCGGCTACCGCTTCTCCCATATCCAGGGCGGCCGAATGTTCGAATGGGATGCGAGCAGCGCCGGCCCAGGCTTCGACCGTGGCATCAACACACATGAGGTGCGGGGTGGCCTGCGTTACCAGTTCGGCGGCAACAACGGTTGCGCCGCACCGGTGGTGGCCTACCAGCCGGAACCCGAGCCGATCTACACCAAGTAATCGCCGCGAAGTTCCAAGAATTCGTCGACCGCCCGGTATCAGCCGGGCGGTTTTCGTTTGAGATGATCCGAGGCGAATCCTTTCGAAATCAATTCGCTAACGCCCTGTTAGCCTTAACCGGCACTTAACCACTATGGTTAACAATGCTTCCTGAAACGATGGCTGCCGCCGTGATCGCAGGTGTCGCCAAATCCGGGAGTCGGGGACCATGACACTCATATCGCGTACTGCGCTGGCGCTTGCCGGATTCGGCCTCCTGCCGCTGACATCGGCACTCGCCGCCGACTACGATCCGCCGGTCTATGTCGACCAGGCGCCGGATTATGTGCCGGTCGAAGTCGGCTCAGGATGGTATCTGCGCGGCGACGTCTCCTACCTGGTGGAGAAGAGCTTCAAGAACGGGGATTTTACCTTCCCGTCAACGATCAACAACGAGAGCTTTGGTGAGAGCGAAGACGCATATTTTGCGAGCGTCGGCTTCGGATATCATTTCAACGATTACCTCCGCGCCGATCTCAATTTCGGCTATCTGCCCGGCAACAGCGCCAGTGTCAGTTATGATGATTCAGCTGTCGTAACGTCGCCTACATTGCCGCACGTGGGGTCGGCATCGCTGAAGAACTATGCCTTCTCGGGTATGCTCAACGGCTATGTCGATCTTGGCACCTATGTCGGGATCACGCCCTACATCGGCGCCGGCATCGGTGTCGTCCGCAGCACGCGCAAACTTTCGGCGACCTACATCGATTACAATGACTCGGCCAACAATCTCACCCAGCAGGACAACAAGAACCAGTACTCCCTGGCTTACACACTGAATGCCGGTCTGGCTTACCAGGTGTCGAAGAACGTTTCCGTCGATCTGGGCTATCAGTATTTCTCGGCACCCGACGCCGAATATGTGACGGCCGAAAGCCTGACCTCCTTCCCGGTCAAAAAGGGGATCAGCAATCACCAGGTCAAGCTCGGGTTGCGCTACGACCTCTGGTAGGCTTGGGACAATTCAGGATTTTGACGGCGGATCCTCGTGGTCCGCCGTTTGCGTTTGAAGTTCACGCGATCCTGATCGCGGACCGCCTGTGTCCTGGCAGCGACAAAAACTTTTCTCTTGACGCCCGTGGCCTGAACGCATATCGCCGTCCGTGGGCCACCCCTCCCCAACGAGGGGCCACTATCTGGAAGGATAGACCACGATGACGACGCATACGAAGCCCGGACTCCGTCCGGCAAATCCCAATTTTTCCTCAGGTCCGTGCGCAAAACGTCCCGGCTGGTCGGTCGAGGCGCTGAAATCCGCCGCGCTCGGCCGTTCCCACCGCGCCAAGATCGGCAAGACCAAGCTCGAGCAGGCGATCGCGTTGACGCGCGAGATTCTCAACGTCCCGGCCGACTACCGCATCGGCATCGTGCCGGCCTCCGACACGGGTGCCGTCGAGATGGCGCTGTGGTCGCTGCTCGGCGAGCGCGGCGTCGACATGGTCGCCTGGGAAAGCTTCGGCTCCGGTTGGGTCACCGACGTGGTCAAGCAGTTGAAGCTGCCCGATGTGCGCAAGATCGAGGCCGGCTATGGCGCGCTGCCGGACCTCGCCAGGATCGATTTCGACCGCGATGTGGTCTTCACCTGGAACGGCACGACCTCGGGCGTGCGGGTGCCGAACGGCGACTTCATTCCGGCCGATCGCAAGGGCCTGACCATCTGCGACGCCACTTCCGCGGCCTTCGCGCAAAGGCTCGATTTCGAGAAACTCGATGTCGTGACGTTTTCCTGGCAGAAGGTGCTGGGCGGCGAGGGCGCGCATGGCATGCTGATCCTGTCGCCGCGTGCCGTCGCACGGCTGGAGAGCTACAAGCCTTCATGGCCGCTGCCGAAAATCTTCCGCCTGACCTCGGGCGGCAAGCTGATCGAAGGCATCTTCAAGGGCGAAACCATCAACACGCCGTCGATGCTTTGCGTCGAGGATTATCTCGACGCGTTGAATTGGGCGAAGTCGATCGGCGGCCTCGATGCGCTGATTGCCAGGGCGGATGCCAATGCCGCCGTGCTCGACCGGTTCGCGGAAAGATCCCCCTGGCTCCGCCATCTCGCCGTCGCGCGGGCGACGCGGTCGAACACGTCGGTCTGCCTGTCCTTCAGCGACCCGGATATCGCGGCGCTCGACGCTGACGGGCAGGCTGCGTTCGCCAAGGGGCTTGTCTCGATGCTCGACAAGGAAGGCGTCGCCTACGACATCGGTTCCTATCGCGATGCCCCGCCGGGATTACGCATCTGGTGCGGCGCAACCGTCGAAACATCCGATCTTGAAGCGCTGCTGCCCTGGCTCGACTGGGCCTTCGCCAGCCAGAAGGCGTCGCTGAAAGCGGCTGCCTGAGCTATTCCGCGGCGGCCCGAGGGCCGCCCGTTCCCGGATCAATCCCATTTTCAAGGAGGCCGCCATGGCGCCCCGCGTTCTCGTCTCTGACAAACTCTCTCCCACCGCCGTGCAGATCTTCAAGGATCGCGGCGTCGAGGTCGACTATCTGCCCGACCTCGGCAAGGACAAGGAAAAGCTGCTCGAAGTGATCGGCCAGTATGACGGCCTCGCCATCCGCTCGGCGACCAAGGTCACCGAGAAGCTGATCAACGCCGCCACCAATCTCAAGGTCGTCGGCCGCGCCGGCATCGGCGTCGACAATGTCGATATCCCGGCCGCCAGCCGCAAGGGCATCATCGTGATGAACACGCCCTTCGGCAATTCGATCACCACGGCCGAGCATGCGGTGGCGATGATCTTCGCGCTGGCGCGACAGATACCGGAAGCCAATGCCTCGACCCATGCCGGCAAGTGGGAAAAGAACCGCTTCATGGGTGTCGAGATCACCAGCAAGACGCTGGGTGTGATCGGCTGCGGCAATATCGGCTCGATCGTCGCCACGCGCGGCGTCGGGCTGAAGATGCATGTGATTGCCTTCGACCCGTTCCTGTCGGACAGCCGCGCCGAGGAGCTCGGCGTCCAGAAGGTCGAGCTGGACGAGCTCTTCGCCCGTGCCGACTTCATCACGTTGCATACGCCGCTGACCGACAAGACGCGCAACATCATCGATGCGGCGGCGATCGCCAAGATGAAGGACGGCGTGCGCATCATCAATTGCGCGCGCGGCGGGCTGGTCGTCGAGGCCGACCTGGTCGCGGCGCTGAAAAGCGGCAAGGTGGCGGGCGCCGGCGTTGATGTGTTTGAGGCCGAGCCGGCGGAGAACAATCCGCTGTTCGGCATGGAGAATGTCGTGGCCACCCCGCATCTCGGTGCCTCGACCACCGAGGCGCAGGAGAATGTCGCGCTGCATGTCGCCGAGCAGATGAGCGACTATCTGATCAAGGGCGCGGTCTCCAACGCCATCAACATGCCTTCGATCACCGCCGAGGAGGCGCCGCGGCTAAAGCCCTTCGTCAAGCTCGCCGAGGTGCTCGGCGCCTTTGTCGGCCAGGTCACCGAGGATCCGATCAAGGAGGTCGAGATCCTGTTCGACGGCTCGACCGCGACGATGAACACGCGCGCCTTGGTGAGCGCCGCCCTTGCCGGCCTGATCCGGCCACAGGTGTCGGACGTCAACATGGTGTCGGCACCGATCATGGTGAAGGAGCGCGGCATCATCGTCGCCGAGGTCAAGCGGGACAAGTCGGGCGTGTTCGACGGCTATATCAAGCTCACCGTGACGACCGAGCACAGGACGCGCTCGATCGCCGGCACCTGCTTTTCCGACGGCAAGCCCCGCTTCATCCAGATCAAGGGCATCAACCTCGACGCCGAGGTCGGCCAGCACATGCTCTACACCACCAATGCGGACGCGCCCGGCATCATCGGCCTGCTCGGCACGGTGTGCGGCGAGAACGGCGTCAACATTGCCAACTTCCAGCTCGGCCGCAACCGGCCGGGCGGCGACGCCATCGCGCTGCTCTATCTCGACGCGCCGTTCCCGGAAAAAGTGCTGGAGCAGGTGCGGGGCCACAAGTCGATCGACTCGGCAAAGCGCCTCCAGTTCGACGTGGGCGGGATTTAGCCTCCCGCACCTTCCCAGGTGAAAAGCACACGACGCCCCGTTTGCCGGCATGCATGCGGGGCGTTTCCATGACCGCTGGAGCGCCCGAAGACGCTGCGCGTCACGCCGGCTATGGCTGCTGGCGTTGCAAACAAGCTTTGGGAAATCAGCGATATTGTCGCGCTGATTGAGGCTAAAGAGGCGGAGAAACCTCTGGTTCGCGGTCCGTAAAAAAACGGAGAGAGAATTGAAATACGAATGGGCTGACAATCCCCACTTGGTTCTTCCAATTACAGCCTGTTTCGTGGTGCTGGTGCCAAGTTTCGCAGCCGTGTTTATCTCACTTCTGAGCATAATTGTGCGGACCAATTTGTTTGGCCCAATAGATGAGAAAAACCTCCCTTGGAGCGAACGTCTCGGGCGGCGTAATGCAAGACTGTACGCTGAGTTCTTCTCACCCCGCTTCCGGACGGCGCGCCGGGTCATGGCGTATGGTGTTATCTGCTATCTCTGCGCGTTCGGCGCGGCCTTTCTCATTGTGACGGTCTTCGGCCACCCGTCCTGATCGCCAATTTCAAACTGACCCACTGCCGGAAAGCGCTACGCGCGCTTCCTGGAATTGCTCTGGCCGGAAGCCATCTTGCGCCCGCTGTGTTCGGCGAGCCCGATGCCGCCCAGGACGAGAACCAGCGCCAGCGCCTGATAGAGCTGGAACGTCTCACCGACAATCAGCACCGAAAGCAGCGTGCCGAAGATCGGCACCAGATTGATGAACAAGCCGGCGCGGTTGGCGCCGATCAGCTCGTTGCCCCTGATATAGGTTATCTGCGAGATGACCGAAGCGCCGATCGCCGTATAGACGATGACGGCCCAGCCGCGCGCATCGGGCACGATCACCTTGCCGGCGGCGGCCTCCCACAGGAAGAAGGGCAGCGAGGTGATGAGTGCTGCGAACGACATGGCCAGCATCAGGCTCTGCCAGCGCATCGCCGGCTTCAGCCGCAGCCCGACCGAATAGCCGCTGTAGAGAACGACCGCGACCAGCATGATGGCGTCGCCGAAATTGAGCTCCAGCGTCAGCAGCCGGCGCGGATCGCTATGGCTGGCCGTCAGGATGACGCCGAAGATGGTCAGCACCACGCCGGCGATCTGCGCCCAGTTCACGCGCAGGCGGAAGAAAACGAAATTGGCTGTCATGATCAGGATCGGCATCGCCGCCTGTTCGATCGAGACGTTGATCGCCGTGGTGTAGTTGAGCGCGGTGTAGAAGATGGTGTTGAACAGAGTGAAGCCGCTGGCGCCCAGCGCCGCCAGCACGAACCAGTGCCTGCGCACGACAGGCCAATCCTCCTGGATCGTGCGCCAGCCGATCGGCAGCAGGATCGCCACGGCCAGCATCCAGCGCAGGACGACCAGCGTCATCGGCGAGACGTGGTCGACCGCCAGCTTGCCGGCCACCGAATTGCCGCCCCACAGCAAGGTGGTGAGCAGCAGGAATATGTAGGCGCTTCGATGCATCGCGGGCTTCCGGCCGCGGGAATGGGCTGCGGTGTTTGCCGGCCTATTGCCCCCGTCAGCCCAAGTAAATGATGTCAAAGCCGGAAATTGTTGTGCCTCAGGGCATTTTTGGCGGCAAAGAAAGGTCGCACTCGCGAGGTCTTGACGCTATAGAGGCCTGTCGTTTCGAACCATATCCAAGCCGCGCGGCGGCGTCTCAAGGGAAAAGAAACATGGCCAATGTGGTGGTCGTCGGCTCGCAGTGGGGCGACGAAGGCAAGGGCAAGATCGTCGACTGGCTGTCGGAGCGTGCCGATGTGGTGGTGCGTTTCCAGGGCGGCCACAATGCCGGCCACACGCTGGTCGTCGACGGCAAGGTCTACAAGCTGTCGCTGTTGCCCTCGGGTGTCGTGCGGGAAGGCAAGCTGTCCATCATCGGCAATGGCGTGGTCTTCGATCCGCATGCTTTCGTCGCCGAAGTGGAGAAACTGAAAGGCCAAGGCGTGGACGTAACGCCGGATCGCCTGAAAATAGCCGAAAACACGGCGCTTATCCTGTCCGTACACCGGGAGCTGGACGGATTCCGCGAGGATGCCGCTTCGAATTCCGGAACGAAGATTGGCACGACCCGACGCGGTATCGGCCCCGCCTACGAGGACAAGGTGGGCCGGCGCGCCGTTCGGGTGATGGATCTGGCGGATTTGGAAACTTTGCCCCTGAAGGTAGACAGGCTGCTGACGCACCACAATGCGCTGCGTCGCGGGCTCGGCCATGACGAAGTCACGCATGACGCGATCATGCAGGAATTGACCTCGGTCGCGAACAACATCCTGCCCTATATGGACCGCGTCTGGAAGGTGCTCGACGACAAGCGCCGTGCCGGCGAGCGCATCCTGTTCGAGGGCGCGCAAGGCACGCTGCTCGACATCGACCACGGCACCTATCCGTTCGTCACCTCGTCCAACACGGTCGCCGGCCAGGCCGCAGCCGGCTCCGGCGTCGGCCCGGGCGCCATCGGCTATGTTCTCGGCATCACAAAGGCCTACACCACGCGTGTCGGCGAAGGTCCGTTCCCGACCGAGCAGAAGAACGAGATCGGCGAGTTCCTCGGCACACGCGGCCATGAATTCGGTGTCGTCACCGGGCGCAAGCGCCGCTGCGGCTGGTTCGACGCGGTGCTGGTGCGCCAGGCGGTCGCCGTCAACGGCATCAAGGGCATCGCGCTGACCAAGCTCGACGTGCTCGACGGGCTGGATGAGATCAAGGTCTGTACCGGTTACAGGCTCGACGGTGAGACGATCGACTATTTGCCGGCAAGCCAGGGCGCGCAGGCCCGCGTCGAACCCATCTATGAGACGCTGGATGGCTGGAAAGGCACCACCGCCGGCGCACGCAGCTGGAACGATCTCCCGGCTCAGGCCGTCAAATATGTCCGATACATCGAGGAGCTGATCGGCGCGCCGGTCGCACTCCTCTCCACCAGCCCGGAACGGGACGACACGATACTTGTGACCGATCCGTTTCAAGACTAGTTTCTGAAGCCTTTCCGGGCATCGCGGCTGATTTGCGGGGGCCGGCGCGGAGGCAAAATACAGGTCGACTGAAGCATGGCAGATTTCGTTGCTGTTCTGAAAAACGCATTCGAGAAGCATGGCGACGAGACGCCCGAGAAGCGTACGCGCATCTATAACAGTGTTCGCGCCATGCTGGCGAAGAAGCTTGCGGACTATTCGCCGCCGCTGGCTCCCGAGGCCATAGACAAGCAGAAACGCTCGCTGGACGACGCCATTGCCGGCGTCGAGCGGGACTATGCCAAGAGTGTGCCGGAAACGGATCCGCTCGCGGAACTGGAACACATCTTTTCCTCCATCGACCGTAACAAGAACCAGCCGACCCACGTCAAGCAGCCGGCCAAGGCGGAATCGGCTCCCGCTCCTTCTCCGTATCGGCCCGCCCCTGCCGCGGCCAGCCCGGAGCCGTACAAACCGGCGCAGCCCGTGGCGAATCCCGAGCCCTACCGGCCTGCTCCAACCGCCAAGGCCGAGCCAGGCTGGCAAAGGCCGACGCCGGTGCAGCCCGCTCCGGAGTTTTCGGAAAAGACCTTGCCGGGGATGGACGCGGATCGGGACGATGACCGGGACGATGTCTTTGCCGATGACGAAGCGCCGGAGGGCGCCGACACTTTCGAGCGTTTGCGCCCGGCCGAACGCAAGCGCAGCTATGGCGGGTTGATCGTCGCCGTCGTCGCATTGCTGGTCGTTGCCGGCGGCGGTTACGGCATCTGGCTGAACAAGGATGCCTTCGGCAAGATGCTGGGCCTGGGCGGCAGCAAGGTTGTTGCCAAGACCGAACCGGTGAAAACGACGCCGGCCAAGCCGGCGACCGATGCCGCGGCCACGCCACCGGCGCCCGCGACCGGCGCCGAGGGCCCGAAATTCACGCAGCGGCTGACGCCTGAAGGCGGCGAAACCGACCCCGGTCCGGCGGGCGGGCAGAGCGGCATAGGCGAGGGCGAGTCCGTCGCCGCGCTGACGACGCCGCCAACGGCAACGAATGCGCCGGCCACGGCAGCGCCGGCGGTTCCCGCTCCGGCTACCAATACGCCGGCTACCGGTACGCCTGCGCCAGCCGCGACCACGCCCGCGGCGGGCACACCGCCCGCAACACCATCCGCCAACGGAACCCTGGCCCCGGCCGGTGCGGCCGCCGCCACACCGCCGCCCGCGCCGGCAGGCGCAACGCCGCCCGCGACGGCACCGGCAAGCGCCGCGCCGGCGGCACCGGCCGCGGCGCAAACCTCGGTTCCGGTCGGCCAGAAGGCGATCTTCTATGAGGAGCGCACCAGCACTGCCCAGGGTTCGGCCGAGCCCGGCAGCATCGTCTGGTCGCTGGTGCAGGAATCGCCCGGCGGCGACCTGCCGCCAGAGCCGGCGATCCGTGCCGAGGCGACCATTCCCGGCAAGGACATCCAGTTGCGCATGACCATCCGCCGCAACACCGACAAGACCCTCCCGGCCAGCCACATCATCGAGATGATCTTCCTGACGCCCGACGGCTTCGAGGGCGGCGGCGTCGACAACATATTGCGCGTCGCCATGAAGAGCTCGGAACAGGATGCCGGCAGCCCGCTCATCGGCATCCCGGCCAAGATCGCCGACGGCTTCTTCCTCGTCGCGCTCAACGACACCAAGGCCGACGAAGACGCCAACATGACCCTGCTGCGCGGCCAGGACTGGATCGACGTGCCGGTGGTCTACAAGACCGGACGGCGGGCATTGCTGACCATGGAAAAGGGCCTTCCCGGCGAGAAGGTGTTCGACGAGGCGATCAAGGCCTGGCAGGCCAAGACGGCGGGCTGAGAAGGCGGCGCAACGGTCGCCTTCGTTCAGAAACCCTGAAAAAGCATGTCGAGTGCGGCGACGATATCGTCGTGATGCTTTGTCAGGTTCAGCCGACTTTCACCCAATTCGCTTGCCGGGACGGTAGCAATCAGGTGTGTCGCCATAACCAGCTTCCGGCCGTTGATGTCGAAGATCGGATGAAGCTTTCGCATCGGCGGCGGCACCGTTGCGACCGGCAGCAGCGGGATGACTACCCGCGTCTTGAAATTGTCGAGCAGGTCGGATTGGACGTCGAGCAAATAGTTGCCTTCGACGCGACCGGCGAAGACATCATAGCGCGGCATCAGAACTGCCGGTACTCTTCCAACGGGATGCCGTTTTTGTCGATGTAGTCGTTCCACGCATCTATCGTGGGGCGGTTCTCAAGCTTCCACAGCCTCGTTTTCTCGGCCGCCACCGCTTCCGCGATGCCGGCCTCCGCAGCGCGCGAGACGTTCACATCAAGCCCCTTGGCTTCCCTCATGAGGTTCGAGTCGATCGACAGATTTGCTGGCTGACGGACCGCATTCAAGGCAATCTTACGCATGGTGGCCTCCGCAACATGCGCATAATATATGCGCATTCCGATATGGAGGCAATCAAATCAGGCTGCCTCGACTGCGGCGGACCTACCCTTCCATCTCTTCCCGCAGCATCTCAAGCTCCAGCCATTCTTCCTCGAGTGCCGCCAGCGTCGCGCGCTCCTTGTCGAGGGCGGCAATGGTCTTCTGGAACGATGCCGGATCGCGCTCGTAATAGGCGGGATCGGCGATGTTGTTCTCCAGCCGCGAGATCGACGCGGTCACCGCCTCGATCTTCTTGGGCAAAGAGTCCAACGCGAACTTCTGCTTGAACGACAGTTTCTTAGCCGGCCCTTTTGGCGTTGCCGGCTCGCTCTTGCCTGGTGCCGGCGCATCGCCGGCTTCTGCCTTGGCGCGCGCCTTGCGGTCGTCGAGCCTAGTGCCGCCGCGCTGCGCCAGCATATCTGAATAGCCGCCGGCATATTCGACCCAGTGGCCGCCGCCATCCGGCGCAATGATGCTGGTCACCGTACGATCAAGGAAATCGCGGTCGTGGCTGACCAGGATGACGGTGCCGGCAAAACCGGCAACCAGTTCCTGCAGCAATTCCAGCGTCTCCATATCGAGATCGTTGGTCGGCTCATCGAGCACCAAAAGGTTCGCCGGCCGCGCCAGCACGCGCGCCAGGATCAGCCGCGCCCGCTCGCCGCCGGACAATTCGCGCACCGGCGTGCGTGCCTGTTCCGGCTTGAACAGAAAATCCTTCATGTAGGAGACGACATGGCGCTGCTCGCCATTGATGACGAGGTTTTCGCCGCGCCCGTCAGTCAGATACTGTGCCAATGTCTCCTGCGGATCGACTGCCTCGCGCTTCTGGTCGAGCGTGGCGATTTCCAGATTGGTGCCGAGCCGTACCGATCCGGCATCAGGCGCCAACTCGCCGGTCAGCATCTTCAGAAGCGTCGTCTTGCCGGCGCCGTTCGGCCCGACAAGGCCGACGCGGTCGCCGCGCTGGATACGGGTCGAGAATCCCTTGACGACGGTGAGGTCGCCAAAGCCCTTCTCGATGTTCTTGGCTTCGATCACAAGCTTGCCGGATTCGGCGGCGTCGCTTGCCACCATGGTTGCCGAGCCCTCGGCGCCGCGATGGCCGCGAAAGCGCTGGCGCATGGTCTGCAATTCGCCCAACCGGCGCATGTTGCGCTTGCGCCGCGCCGTCACGCCATAGCGCAGCCAATGCTCCTCGCGCACGATCTGGCGGCCCAGCTTGTGCTGCTCGCGCTCTTCCTCTTCCAGCACCAGGTCGCGCCATTCCTCGAAATGGCCAAAGCCCTTGTCCAGCCTGCGGGTCTGGCCACGGTCGAGCCAGATGGTGGCGCGCGACACGCGTTCGAGGAAGCGGCGGTCGTGCGAGATCACGATGAGCGCCGAGGAAGTCCGGACGAGCTCTTCTTCCAGCCATTCGATGACAGACAAATCGAGATGGTTGGTCGGTTCATCAAGAAGCAGAATGTCGGGCTCGGGCGCCATGACACGAGCAAGCGCGGCGCGCCTGGCCTCGCCGCCGGACAGGTCGCCCGGCCGCTCCTCGCCCGACAGGCCGAGATGCTCCATCAGATAGCTGGCGCGATAGGGATCGTCGGCCGGCCCTAGTCCGGCCTCGACATAGGCGCGCACATTGGCGAAGCCGTCCATGTCGGGCATTTGCGGCAGATAGCGTACTGTCGCAGAAGGCTGGCGGAACACCTCGCCATCCTGCGGTTCGATCAGGCCGGCGGCGATCTTGAGCAGCGTCGACTTGCCGGACCCGTTGCGGCCGACCAGCGCGATCTTGTCGCCGGCCGAAGCGGTCAAGGCGGCGCCGTCGAGCAGCGGCGTGCTGCCGAAGGTCAGTCTTATCCCGTCGAGATTGAGAAGAGGCGGGGCCATGTCAGCTTTCGGGCAATGGATAGGGATGGGCGAGCAGCAGTGCGCGGCCATGGCCGAGCGCGATGTCGAGGCGGCCCTTGACCTCGTTGGAAATGGTCAGCGACGAACCGAAAGCCACCTCGACCTTGTCGAGCGGCCATTTGGCGCCGGTTACGGTCAGGCCGGAGAGTTCGGAAAAGCCGAGTATCGAAAACAGCGTGCCGTCGGCATAATCGAAGCCGGCCCTGCCGAGCAGCAAGGGGACAGCTTCCTGGGCGCCGCTGGTCAGAAGCACAGCTGTTCCGGCCTCGGCCAGCCGCAGGCCAAGCGCCAGATGCAGGAAGGCGTGATCGGCGCGCTTGCCGCCGAAGGCGCCCGCCAGCACAAGACGAGTCGCCCCGCGCTCGAGCGCTGCCGCGATCGCCAGTTCGCCGTCGGTCTTGTCCTTTTCCGCCGGGAAGGTTTGCCGGGGCACGGCGGCGAGACCTTCCGGCAGATCGGCCGGCACGGAATCGAAATCACCCACCCACAGTTCCGGGACAAGGCCCAGCATCGGTGCATGGCCGATGCCGGCGTCCGCGGCGATGACGCGCGAGCCTTCGACCTGGCGGTCGAGCCGGGGCGTGCGGATGAGATCGCCGCCAAGCAGGATGGTGAATGTGCTCATATCCTGTCGCCCTTACCAGCCCGGCACGGGAAACGGAAGGCGGCAAACTCCCACTTGCGCGTCCCATCAGCCGGGCCTATGTGTCGAAACGCTCTAACGGGGTGCCGGACGCGACTTTCGCGGGCCGGCTGAGAGGTAGTCTCGCCAACCCGCTGAACCTGATCCGGTTTGTACCGGCGGAGGGATTAGACGTTTCGGACAATCCGACGCCTCAATTCCTTTCAACGCAAACGAAGGAGGCGCCGATGCGCACGCTTTTATATTCTCTCGTCGCAGCCGTGGTAGTGACCCTGTCCGGGCCGGCTTTGGCCAAGGACAAGCTTACCGTTTATACCTATGAGAGCTTCACCGCCGACTGGGGTCCAGGCCCGGTGGTAAAGAAGGAATTCGAGGCCGAATGTGACTGCGATGTCGAATTCGTCTCGGTCGCCGACGGCGTGGCGCTGCTCAACCGTGTCAAGCTCGAAGGCGCAGCGACCAAGGCCGACATCGTGCTTGGCCTCGACACCAATCTCACCGCCGATGCCAAGGCGTCGGGCCTGTTCGCGCCTCATGGCACGGTGAGCGATGTCAATGTGCCGGGCGGCTGGAGCGACGATACTTTCGTCCCCTTCGACTACGGCTATTTCGCCGTCGTCTATGATACCGAGAAGCTCAAGACGCCGCCGAAAAGCCTGAAGGACCTGGTCGAGGGCAGTGCCAATGACAAGATCGTCATCGAGGACCCGCGCACTTCGACGCCGGGCCTCGGCCTGCTGTTGTGGGTGAAGTCGGTCTATGGCGACAAGGCACCGGAAGCCTGGGCCAAGCTCAAGGCCAAGGTGCTGACCGTGACGCCGGGCTGGAGCGAGGCCTACGGCCTGTTTACCAAGGGCGAGGCGCCGATGGTGCTGTCCTACACCACCTCGCCGGCCTACCACATGGTCGCCGAAAACACCGAGCGCTACCAGGCGGCATCCTTCGAAGAGGGCGAGTACCTGCAGATCGAGGTTGCCGGCATCACCACCACGGGGGCCAAGAACCCGCTGGCGGCCAAGTTCATGGCTTTCATGACCGGGCCGAAATTCCAGGACGCCATCCCGGAGAGCAATTGGATGTTCCCGGCCGGCAAGACCGACAAGCCGCTCAACCCCGCCTTCGACAAACTGGTCAAGCCGACCAAGACCTTGCTGTTCAGCCCCGAGGAGGTCGCCGCCAACCGCAAGGCCTGGGTGGACGAATGGCTGGCGGTGATGAGCAAGTAGGTTTTGTGGGCTAATCTCGTGAGATGACCGCTCTACGGCGCCCCCCTCTGTCCTGCCGGACATCTCCCCCACGAGGGGGGCGCCAAGGAACACAATGTTTCCCAAGTCGATCGTTGGTTCTCAGTGCAACGCGCATCTGATCCCCGCATCACCGCCGGCATCACCGCGCTCGCGGCAACCACACTGCTGATCGGCGGCGCTTTTGCCGGCCTTTTCATCGAAGGCGCCCACGATTTTTCCGGCGCCTGGGCCGCCTTCGATCCTTACCTCTTCCGTGTCGTGCGCTTCACGCTCTGGCAGGCGGCCCTGTCGACGCTGCTCTCGGTCGGGCCCGCCCTGTTCGTGGCGCGGGCGCTGTCGCGGCATCCACGTTTCCCCGGCCGCGCCTTCATCCTGCGGCTCTTCGCCGTGCCGCTGGCTCTGCCGGCGGTCGTCGCGGCGCTCGGCATCCTAGCGCTCTACGGCCGCGCCGGCTATTTCGCCGGTCTGTTCAACTGGGTTGGCGGCCGGGACTGGCCGGGCATCTATGGCCTGTCCGGCATTCTCGTTGCCCATGTCTTCTTCAACCTGCCGCTGGCCACCCGCCTGCTCCTCGAGGCGCTGCAGACCATTCCCTCAGACCAGTGGCGGCTGGCGAGCCAGCTCGGGATGGGAGCGCGGCCGGCATTCCGGCTGATCGAATGGCCGACGCTGCGCGCCGCCTTGCCCGGCGTCGCCGGACTTGTCTTCATGCTCTGCATCACATCCTTCACCATCGTGCTGACGCTTGGCGGCGGGCCGGCCGCGACGACGCTGGAGGTCGGCATCTATCAGGCATTGCGCTTCGATTTCGATCCCGCGCGGGCTGTCGCGCTGACATTGCTGCAGATCGGCTTGACCTTCACCGTGGTGCTGGCGCTGACCCGGCTCGGCGCCAATGTCGTCGGCGACACCAACCTGCCGGTCGCGCCGCGCCGCTATCTCTCGGTCAACAGGACCGAGGCCTCGCTGAACGCTATCCTCATCGTGTTGGCTTCGCTCTTCGTTGCCGGGCCGATGGCGGCGACCGTGGCGGCCGGATTGGGCGCCGATCTCGGCCGGCTGGCCGGCGAGGCCACTGTCCGGCAGGCGACACTGACCAGTGCCGTGCTCGCTTTCCTGTCGGCGCTGCTTTCGGTGATGCTTTCGCTGGCCCTGACCATGGCGCGCCGGGCGCTGGCGCTGAACCGCCGCTCCGGCCCAAGGACACTGCTCGAACATGCCACCGATACCGGCGCCGGCTTTGTGCTGGTCGTGCCGCCGATCGTCATCGGCGCCGGCTGGTTCCTTCTGTTGCGCCATGTCGGCGATGTCTTTGCCATCGCCCCGCTCATGGTCGTCACCGTCAACGCCGTCATGGCGATGCCTTTCGCGTTGCGCGCCATCCGTCCCGCCTATGACGCGGCAAGCGAGCGTCACGAACGGCTCTGCGCGCAGCTCGGCATTTCCGGCTGGGCAAGACTGCGGCTGGTCGACTGGCCGTCGCTGCGGCGGCCGCTCGCCACCGCCTTTGCGTTCGCCATGGCGCTGTCGCTTGGCGATCTCGGCGTCATCGCCCTGTTCGGCAGTGATTCCGTGCAGACCTTGCCCTACCTTCTCCTGGCTCGCATGGGCAGCTACCGCACGCAGGACGCCGCCGGCCTGGCACTGCTACTCGGCCTTGTCTGCCTGGCACTGGTGCTGGCAGCGGACCGGCTGGGAAAGGGGATGGCCCGCGATGTTTGACAGGGCTGCTGACGGCAAGGGGGTTACGGTGCGGCTGGACAAGGTCTCGTTCAGTTATGGCGAGGCATTGTTCGCCTTCGATGTCGAGTTCACGGCTGCGCAAATCACCGCCATCATGGGGCCGAGCGGTTCGGGAAAGTCGACGCTGCTCAATCTGGTGGCGGGGTTCGAGACGCCGAGATCCGGGCGCCTGCTGATCGGCGGGGCCGATGTCGGTTGCGAGCCGCCGGCCGTGCGGCCGGTGTCGATGGTGTTCCAGGAGAACAATCTTTTCGCGCATCTTTCCGTCGAGCAGAATGTCGGGCTCGGCCGTTCGCCATCGTTGCGACTGACCGATGCCGACCACGCCGATATCGCGGAGGCGCTTGGGCGCACCGGCCTTGCCGGCAAGGAGAAGCGGCTGCCGCGTGAACTTTCGGGCGGTGAGCGCCAGCGCGTCGCCCTGGCTCGCGTGCTGGTGCGTGACCGCCCGGTGCTGCTGCTCGACGAACCCTTCGCCTCGCTCGGACCCGCGTTGCGCGACGACATGCTCGACCTGGTTGCCAGCCTCCATGCCGAGCGTGGCATGACGTTGCTGTTCGTCACGCACCAGCCGCAGGATGCCCGCCGGATCGGCCAGAAGGTGGTGTTTCTGGACAATGGCGCCGTCGCCGCCACAGGCACCTCCGACGATTTCTTTGCAGGGGCTGGTCCGGAGGCGTTCCGGCGCTACATCGGTGCGGCTGCCGGAGATGCCTTATCACGAGATATTGCCCGGAAGCGGACATAATTTACGCTCAAACCGGCCCGAGGCGATGTGGCGCTTGCTTGCCATGACTGGAGTAGTGTGGCTAGGTCCGCTCGATACCGGTCCGGCACAGGCCGTGATTTGCCTACAGCATCTGCTGCCCGCCCCGAGCGCGCGACCGACGCTGTAGCAGTTTGTTTTGCGCATGACACGGTCCGTTGGCCATGCGCAAGGACCTGAAAGGAAGCCATTCTGGCGATCGGCGCTGACAGGCTACGAATGAATCCGCTGGCGCGCTTTCTCGCGCTCGCCGGCTTTGCCGTGGCGCTGGCAAGCTGCCAGATGTTTACGCCTCCGGAAGTCCAGGAATCCGGCTTCCAGCCATCCGACAAGCCGATCACGGTGGACAATGTCGCCGCCAACAACAAGCTTGCCGAACTCGCCAAGGCGCAGCATCCGCGTATCCTGGCGACCTATGGTGGCGAGTATTCCGATCCCAAGCTCGAGCGCATGGTCGCCAAGGTGGTCGGCAATCTGACCGTGGTGTCGGCTAACCCGACCCAGACCTATCGCATCACCATCCTCAATTCGCCCAACGTCAACGCTTTCGCGCTGCCGGGCGGCTATCTCTACATCACGCGCGGCCTGTTGGCGCTGGCCAATGATTCGTCCGAGCTCGCCGCCGTCATCGCGCATGAAATGGGACACGTCACCGCCAATCACGGCCTGCAACGCCAGCAGCTGGAGGCCGAGGAAGGCCTTGCGACCAAGGTCGTTTCCGATGTGCTCGGCGACAGCCCGACCGCCAAGGCAGCACTGATCCGCGGCAAGCTCAGGCTGGCGCAGTTCTCGCGCAACCAGGAACTGGAGGCTGACGCCATTGGCATCAAGTCGATCGGCGAAGCCGGCTACGATCCCTATGCCGCCGGCCGCTTCCTGCAGTCGATGTCGGCCTACACCGATTTCCGTTCGATCAGCGGTGCCACGGACGCCAGCCTCGACTTCCTGGCCACGCATCCCAGCACGCCGCAACGCATCGATCTGGCACAGCGCCACGCCCGCCAATTCGGCGCGCCCGGTTTCGGCACGCGCGATCGCGATTCCTTCCTCGCCGGCATAGACGGCCTGCTTTATGGCGACACGCCGGAAGAGGGCTATGTGCGCGGGGAAACCTTCCTGCATCCGGGTCTCGGCGTGTCGTTCACGGTGCCGGACGGTTTCATCATCGACAATTCGGCGGCAGCGGTGACGGCAACGGGTCCGGGCGACATAGCGATCCGCTTCGACGGCGTTTCGATCGACAAGAACCGCGCCTTGACCGACTATATCAGAAGCGGCTGGGTGGCCGGCCTCGACGACAGCACCGTCAAGCAGGAAACCATCAACGGCAATGAGGCCGCGACCGCGCATGCCGGCGCCGAAGGCTGGCAGTTCGACATCGCGGTGATCCGTGCCGGCGGCCAGGTCTACCGACTGCTGACCGCGGCCCCCTCGGCCAGCGCGTCGCTGGAAACGGTGGCGCGCTCGGTCAGTGGCTCTTTCCACATCCTCAGTCCCGCCGAAAAAGCGGCCCTGAAGCCGCTGCATATCCGTGTGCTTACGGTGCAGCCAGGACAGACCATGGGTTCGCTTGCCGCGCAGATGGTGGGCGTCGACCGCAAGCTCGACCTGTTCCGCGTGCTCAACGCGCTGTCGCCGGGGGCCGCGGTTTCGGCCGGCGACAAGGTCAAGATCGTCACCGACAAGTAAGCGCCGTTGCGCGAGATCAGGCGGCAGTCGCCATGAATTCCGGGTTCTGCTTCACCAGCGCGACCTTGAGCTTTTCCAGGGCGCGGGCTTCGATCTGGCGGACGCGTTCCTTGGAAATGCCGAGCGTCTCGCCGAGTGCCTCGAGCGTGGCGCCCTCGTCGGTAAGCCGGCGTTCCTCGATGATGCGGAGTTCGCGGGCGTTGAGCGCTTGAAGCGCCTCCTTCAGCCAGAGCGCGCGGCGCGCGATATCGATCTTGTCGCCGACAATCTCGTCGGGCAAGGGATCGTCCGAGACCAGGAAGTCCATCCGCTCGGTCGCACCCGCATCGTCGGCAAGCGGCACGTTGAGCGAGGAATCGGGCGCCGACAGGCGCGAATCCATCAACGCCACATCAGCTTCGGAAACGCCGAGCGCAACCGACACCTCGCGGTAGAGGGTTGTGTTGGAGAGTGGTTCGGCGCCGTTCGCGAGACGGGCGCGCAACCGCCTCAGATTGAAAAACAGGGCCTTTTGCGCCGAACTGGTGCCGCCGCGCACGATCGACCAGTTGCGCAGGATGTAGTCCTGCATCGAAGCGCGAATCCACCACGTCGCGTAGGTCGAAAACCGCACCTCGCGCTCGGGCTCGAAGCGAGCGGCGGCCTCGAGCAGACCGACATGGCCTTCCTGGATCAGGTCGCCGAGAGGCAGGCCGTAGTGACGGAATTTCGAGGCCATGGAAATGACCAGCCGCATATGGGCAACGGTGATGCTGTGCAACGCATTCTGATCGTTGTCCTGTTTCCAGAGCAATGCAAGCCGATGCTCCTCGTCGCGCTCAAGGTAAGGCGCCCTCATTGCCGCGCGGACCATGACCCGACCTGCCGTGTCTTCCATCATAAGGCGCTCCTTGGCTCAGGCGTGCGAATGACAAACTGGCAAGAACCGGCTTGAAATGACGGCGTCGTGCCCTAGAACAGCCAAAACTGCCATGCGCGGGAAAGGTTCCGCTGGAGCAGGCAAGCGAGCGATGACGTCCGGGCAATTTCGGCACGGCTGCCCGGACTTCCGATGCTGCAAAGAAATTTCTTTTGGAGTATTTGATTTTCAGAACTGAGCCTTTTTGAAATTTCGTTCCTTATTTTTTCGATCCGCATCTGTCATTTTCCAGCCCTCACAACATGCCTGACATCAGGCCAAGGACGGGATCACAGAAAAATGAAATGGCTCAAGTCGCTCATTATCGCCGGAACGCTGCAGGCCCTGGCGGTCACATCGGGCCATGCCGGCGCCAATCTCGACCAGATCAAGCAGGCTGGCGTCATCAAGGTCGGCACGGAAGGCACTTACGCTCCCTTCACCTATCATGATGCATCCGGAGCGCTCGTCGGCTTCGACGTCGAAATCGCCAAGGCGATCGCCGAAGAGCTCGGCGTCAAGGCGGAGTTCCTCGAGGGCAAGTGGGACGGCCTGATCGCCGGCCTCGACGTCAAGCGATATGATGCCGTCATCAACGAAGTCGGCATCACCGATGCCCGCAAGGCCAAGTACGCTTTCTCCGATCCCTACATCGCCTCCAAGGCGGTGCTGATCGTGCGCGGCGACAACACCGACATCAAGACCTTCGCAGATCTCAAGGGCAAGAAGGCGGCGCAGTCGCTGACCTCCAATTTCGGCAAGCTGGCCGAATCGAATGGCGCCGAACTGGTCGGCACGGATGGCTTCGACCAGTCGATCCAGCTGCTTTTGACCGGCCGCGCCGACGCCACCATCAATGACAGCCTGTCGTTCCTCGACTTCAAGAAGCACAAGCCCGACGCCAATGTGAAGATCGCCGCCCAGGAAGAGAATGCCGATTACTCCGGCGTCATCGTGCGCAAGGGCGATCCGGAGCTGGTCGCGGCCATCAACAAGGCCCTTGCCGACATCAAGGCCGACGGCACCTACCAGAAGATCGCCGACACCTATTTCGGCCAGGACGTCTCGAAGTAATCATAAAGCGGGGCGAGTAGCCGCCCTGCAGCCCATCCAGCGGCGAGCCGTCTTTGACGGCTCGCCGCTTTTGTCGTGATATGGCTGACGCATTCGCGCTTCGATGACGCTGCCCGTCCATTCCGGAGGATATTTCGTGCCGCACTGGCTGCAACTGATGCTGGAGTCGCTGCCCTCGCTGCTGTGGGCAGCGTTGATCTTCACCGTGCCGCTGACGCTGCTTTCCTTCGTGCTCGGCCTGACGGTGGGGCTGGGCGCGGCGCTCGGCCGGCTGTTCGGGCCGAAGCCGCTTGTGGCGCTCGTGCGCTTCTATGTCTGGATCTTCCGCGGCACGCCTCTCCTAGTGCAGCTGTTCCTGATCTTCTATGGCCTGCCGTCGGTCGGCATCCTGCTCGATGCCTTTACCGCGGCGCTGATCGGCTTCACGCTCAACATCGGCGCCTACACGTCGGAAATCATCCGCGCGGCGATCGGCTCGGTGCCGAAAGGCCAGTGGGAGGCCGCCTATTCGATCGGCATGACCTGGAGCCAGGCGATGCGGCGCACCATCCTGCCGCAAGCCGGCCGGGTGGCGGTGCCGCCGCTCTCCAACACCTTCATCTCGCTGGTCAAGGACACGTCGCTGGCCGCCGCCATCACCGTGCCGGAGATGTTCCAGGCGGCGCAGCGCATTGTCGCCACCACCTATGAGCCACTCATCCTCTATGTCGAGGCGGCGATCCTCTATCTGGCGATGAGTTCGGTGCTGTCGGCCTTGCAGACGCGGCTGGAGGAGCGGCTCAACCGCTATGGCGGCTTCCTGGAGGCACGCTCATGATCGGCCTCGCCAACATCGAAAAACGCTTTGGCGACAATCTTGTGCTGAAGGGGGTGACGGTTGCCATCGCCGAGGGCAGCGTCACCGCGCTGGTCGGTCCTTCGGGCGGGGGAAAAAGCACGCTGCTGCGCTGCATCAACCTCTTGGAGATCCCGACCTCGGGCATGGTGCGGATCGGCGACGAGACGCTCGAGTTCCGCCCGGGTGGCAAGGTGCCGGCGGCGGACATAAGGCGCCTGCGCCTGCAGACCGGCATGGTGTTCCAGAATTTTCAGCTGTTTCCGCATCGCTCCGCCATCGAGAATGTCATGGAAGGCTTGGTTACGGTGCTCAAATGGTCGCCCCAGCAGGCACATGAGCGGGCGGCCGCGCTGCTGGAGAAGGTCGGCATGGCGCACAAGGCCGACGCCTGGCCGGCGACGCTGTCAGGTGGCCAGCAGCAGCGCGTGGCGATCGCGCGGGCTCTCGCCCCGTCGCCGAAAGTGCTGCTGTGCGACGAGCCGACCTCGGCGCTCGACCCCGAACTGGCGCAGGAAGTTGTCGACGTGCTTGGCCAACTCGCCAGCGAAGGCACGACCATGGTGATTGCGACGCATGATTTGCGCCTCGCCTCCAAGATCGCCCAGGAAGCGGTGTTCCTCGACGCTGGCGTCGTGGTCGAGCAGGGACCGTCCGCCACGCTGTTCGGCAATCCGGAGCGCGAACGGACCAAGCGGTTCATCGCCACGCTGAAGCAGGAGGCGGCGGAGAAGGGCGGTGGCGCATAAGCGCGGTATCCGCAGCAATCCCAAAGACAAAAAACCCGGCGCGAGGCCGGGTTTCGTTAACTCAACTCGAAGGCGAAAAGCTCAGGCAGCTTCTTCCTGCTCGGCTTCCTCGTTGTCGGCCTTGGCGCCACGCTTGGGGCCCTTGTTGAGGTTGACCTCGATCAGGCGCACGGCTTCGGTTTCCGACATGCGGTTTACGGCCGCGATCTCGCGAGCCATGCGGTCGAGCGCCGCCTCGTAGAGCTGGCGTTCGGAATAGGACTGCTCCGGCTGGTTGTCGGCGCGGTAGAGGTCGCGCACGACTTCCGAGATCGAGATCAGGTCGCCCGAATTGATCTTGGCATCATATTCCTGGGCACGACGCGACCACATGGTGCGCTTGACGCGGGCGCGACCCTGCACGACCTTCAGCGCACGCTCGACATAATCCTCCTCCGACAGCTTGCGCATGCCGATCGAGGTCGCCTTGGCGACCGGCACCTTCAGGCGCATCTTGTCCTTCTGGAAGTCGATGACGAACAGTTCCAGCTTGTGACCGGCCACTTCCTGCTCGTCGATCGAGACGATCTGGCCGACGCCATGCGCCGGATAGACGATGTACTCGCCGGTCTTGAAACCGTGACGCGCGGCTGTGGACTTCTTCTGCGGGGTTATCGTTGCCATTACGCCCTGAACTCCTTGTTGTGTGCCGGCGGCGGTGCCGGCTGAACTCACGTGATCGGTGTCACCCGATCATTAGCCGCACAACAGATGAACCCACCGGAAAGGCCGGGACCGGCAAACCGCACGAACTGCGACCGCCTGGCCCAGATCGCTCTGGTCCGGAATGGGATTTTCACCTTTCAGTGATTTGGGGCGTCTGCGCCATAAATCGACGTTGTGTCACCGGCATGTTTCGCTGATGTAACACAAAAAGTCGGAAGAATCAAGGTTTTGCTGCGTAAGCGAAGGCCACAACCGATCGCCGCCTGTCAAGGCGGTTAATCCGACGTGCCTGTTACGCTGCGTCATACAAGCCTTTACAGCGGTGTTGTCAATCGCCTTCGCCGGGCTCGGCGGAGAAGTATTTCTCGAACTTGCCGGTCTCGCCGTCGAAGGTCTTGGCGTCGGCCGGCGGCTCCTTCTTGGCGGTGATGTTGGGCCATTTCTCGGCATATTCGGTGTTGATCTGCAGCCATTTGTCGAGGCCGGACTCGGTGTCGGGCTTGATCGCGTCGGCCGGGCATTCCGGCTCGCAGACGCCGCAGTCGATGCACTCGTCGGGATGGATGACGAGCATGTTCTCGCCTTCGTAGAAACAGTCGACAGGACAGACCTCGATGCAGTCCATATATTTGCATTTGATGCAGTTGTCGGTCACGACATAGGTCATCGGTCGGCTCCGGGATGTCCCGTTTTTGTTGGCTTTTTTGTGAGGTAACGCCTTTGTCGGCCGCTTGCAAGGGTGGCTATTCCCAGTGGCGCCAGGGTTTGGGAATGGAATTCCAGGTGGGCGGTGCCGCGAGGGCCCGACATGCCCACAGGCCGTCCCGTTTGCCGGTCCCGGTTCTGCTTTTTGTTTGTCGTTTGCCCTGGGAAAACACACCCCCGCGTCTGGTCGGCAAGGCTCAATCTTCGTCGAGCAATCGGTCGGTCTGGCGGCGCTCTTTCTTGGTCGGGCGGCCGCTGCCTGCCTCGCGCAGCGCCGGGATAGCATCGGGAAGTGCGTCGGCCTTGGCTGCGGCGGGCGGCGGCGACATGTCTTCATAAAGAGTGCGAGCTTCCTCGGCAGGGCCGCGCCGCACACCAGCGCCGAGCACCTTCCAGACGAAGATACGCCGGTCGAGCGTGATGGTCAGCACGTCGCCTGGCTTGACCAGATCGGAAGCCTGCGCTGCTTTGTCGCGATTGATGCGCACGCGACCGGCGACTACCAGTTTGGCCGCCAGTGAGCGCGATTTCACCGCGCGCGTGAAGAACAGCCATTTGTCGATGCGCTGGCGGCCTTCCGCAACCATCGACGCGAGCCTACTTCTTTAATTGGTCGCGCAAAGCGGCGAGCTTGGCGAAGGGTGAATCCGGATCGAAGCGCACCGGACGCTCCTCGCGCGGCTTGGGCTGGAAGGCGGGCTTTCCGCCCCCCTTGCCACGATCGGCACCCTTGCCTTCCGGGCTGCCGCCCTTCCAGTCAGGCCGACCTTCGCGGCGGTCGGGACGATCGCCTTGCGGGCGGCCGTCGCGGCGCTCGGCGCCTTCGCCTTGCGGCCTCGGCTTGAACTTCGAGCGGTCGAAGCGCGGTTTGCCGGCGCCGTCGCGGCGCCCTTCATGAGCGGGACGGTCCGCGGGCGTGCCTGTTGCCGGTCCGTCGCCGGCATCGGCAGGCGCGTTGCTTCGGCCGCGCGCCTGTCCGGCTTGCGGGCGGTTGTTGCGGCCATCGCGATGGCGCGGGCGCTGGTCAAAGCGACCTTGGCGCCACAACAGGATCGGTTTTGGCGCTTCGGCTTCCGGCGCAGGTTCGCTGGTGGCTTCCGCCACTGCAGCCGGTTCGGCGGCATCCGTCGGCGCGGAGGCTTCGACGATCGGCTCCGCCGCTGCGGCTTCCTCCGTGGGCGTGGCGTCGACCTCGGCAGCTTCAGGTTCGGCCTGCGGTTCAACCGGGGCCGGCTCGGCGGGTTCAACAGCGGCTTCGGCTAAAGGCTCCTCTTCATCCGCAACCTCAGTCGTGGCTTCCGACTGCTCTTGTGCGACAGGCTCTGCTGCCGTTTCCGCGATGACCTCGGCTGGGGCTTCGATGGCGGCCTCGGCGGCTGCCGTTGCCGAACCCTCGACCGTTGCCTCCGCGGCCGCATCTACAGCGCCGGCTTCCGTTACTGCGGCTTCCACTGCCGCCTCTTCCGCCGCCTTGGCCTGTTCCGCGCGGGCTACCTCTTCGGCTGCCTGCTTGGCAGCGGCGGCTTCCCGCGCGGCAGTGTCCTGCGCTTCCAGCCGTGCCTTGACTTCCGCCACCGGTTTCGGCTCGGCGCGATAACCGAGACCCTTGAGGATCTCTTCCATGTCGTCGGCGGTGGCGCCGAGGATCGACATCATCGGCGGCGTCACCATGAAGGACTGGCCGTCATAGGCGCCGTCCGGTCGCTGGCCGAGGCCGGGCTTCCAGTTGGTCGCCGGGCGGATCAGGTCGGCCAGCCGCTCGAGAATATCGATGCGCACGGCGCGGCGGCCGAGATTGCGGTAGCCGGCAAGCTTGTAGAACGCCTTGTCGAAGGCCGGATCGATGACAACAGAGGTGCGTCCCGACGCCAGCGCATGGACGACGTCGCCGAAGCCCGGCTTGTCCTTGCCGTCGTTCTTCAGCGCCCAAAGCAAGGTCACCAGTCCGGCGGGTGCCGGCTTGATCAGCGCCGGCACGAAGACGTGATAGGCACCGAAGCGCACGCCGAGCCGGCGAAGTGCCGCGCGACCTTCCTGGTCGAGCGACTTCATCTCCTCGGCGATGTCGCGGCGATTGATGAGGCCGAAATTCTCCACGAGCTGGAAGGCGATGCCGCGGCCGATACCGGAAATCTGCTCCGCATTCTTCAAGTCGACCAGCGGCTTGAGCAGGGATTCGATCTGGAAATTGACGAAACGCTCGGCGCGCGCGGCGACCTTGTCGCGGGCCGGGCCGGTGAGTTGTTCGTCGGCCAGCAGCACCAGCCGCGGCTTCAGCGCGTCCTCGCCCGAAACCAGCGTGCCGATCGGTGCGCCGATCCAGCGCAGGGTGCCGTCCGAGCCGAGCGCGAGGTCGCCATTGGCGCAGGCGCCGAAGCGCTCCGCACGGGCCTCGAATTCGGCGGCCAGCGCTTTTTGCGCGGCCGTGCGCACGGCCTTGGCGTCCTCGCCGCCGGCGGTCTGGTCGGCGGTGAAGCGGAACCCTTGCAACTCGCCGACATGATGGCCTTCGACAAGGACGGTTCCGGTAGGACTGATTTCGGCTTCGGGCATGGTATTTTCTCTAAGGCGCCGCATGAGGACGGAAGTCCTGCGGTCTACGAAGCGTTTCGTCAACCGCTCATGCAGCGCATCCGACAATCTGTCTTCGATTTCACGCGTCTTTTCCCGCCAGTGTGCCTGATCGGCCAGCCAGCCGGGCCGGTTCGACACGAATGTCCAGGTGCGGATCTGGGCGATGCGGTGCGACAGCGTGTCGATATCACCCTCGGTGGTGTCGGCGCGGCGCACCTGCTCGGCCATGTAATTCTCGTCGACATGGCCATGCCGGGCGAGGTCCATGTAGATCGAGGCGATGAGGTCGGCATGCTGGGCCGGCGCAATCTTGCGATAGTCGGGCAGCGCGCAGGCTTCCCACAGCAGCGCCACGCGTTTCGCATTGGTCGAGAGCGCGCGGATGCCTTCGTCGCGGGAGAGATGTTCGAGCGCCTGTGCATCGACGGCCGGCAGCGCGCGTGTCAGGCCTTCGACCGGGGCGTTGGTTTCGATCGATCGCTTCAGCGCATCGAGGCTGGCGAAATCGAATCGGGCGGTGCGCCACTGCAGCACCTTCACCGGGTCGAACTCATGGCCCTCGATCCTCTGGACCAGATCCTCGTCGAGCGGATCGACCTGACCGGTGACGCCGAACGTGCCGTCGCGCAGGTGCCGGCCGGCGCGGCCGGCGATCTGGCCGAGTTCGGCCGCCGTCAAATTGCGGTACTGGTATCCGTCGAATTTGCGGTTCTGGGCAAAGGCGACATGGTCGAGATCGAGGTTGAGACCCATGCCGATCGCGTCGGTGGCAATGAGATAGTCGACATCGCCCGACTGGAAGAGCGCCACCTGGGCATTGCGGGTGCGGGGCGACAGCGCCCCGAGCACGACGGCCGCACCGCCTTGCTGGCGGCGGATCAGCTCGGCGATGGCGTAGACCTCGTCGGCGGAGAAGGCGACGATCGCGGTACGCCTTGGCAGGCGCGTCAGTTTCTTGGAGCCGGCATAGGCCAGATGCGACAGCCGCGGCCGCGTCACCACCGAGACGCCCTTCAGCAGCCGCTGGAGAATGCCGTGCATAGTGGCCGCGCCGAGCAGCAGCGTTTCCTGGCGGCCGCGCAGATGCAGGATGCGGTCGGTGAAGATATGGCCGCGTTCGAGGTCGCCGGCCAGTTGCACCTCGTCGATGGCGACGAAGGCAGCGTCGGACTCGCGCGGCATGGCTTCGACGGTGCAGACCGAATATTTGGCGCCTAGCGGCTGGATCTTCTCCTCGCCGGTGATGAGCGCCACCTTGTGGGCGCCGACCTTCTCGCAGACGCGCGTGTAGACCTCGCGGGCCAGCAGCCTGAGCGGCAGGCCGATGACGCCGGTTTCGTGCGCCACCATGCGCTCTATGGCGAGATGGGTCTTGCCCGTGTTGGTCGGGCCAAGCACGGCGGTCACGTCGCGGCCCGACAGGATCAGCGGCTCGGTGTGTTTCTGCTGAATGTTCATCGGCTCGGAAATAAGGCTTTCTGGCCTCTCGTGGTCGGGAGCGTGCCTGGACGGCGCGTATGACAGCCGACACATAGGGATTTCGGGCGCGAAGCGAAAGCGGAATGTTCCGGCAGGGTGCCGAAGACGTCCGCGTCGACCCGCAAATGAGCCGCTGCTTAACAGTTGGAACGAGTCTGGAACGAATCAGCGACGAATCGCTGACTCCGAGAGATTCAGCTTTTGTTCACGGCTAGATATGGATTTTGTGACGACGAGTCTCACCACATGCTGAATCGTCGAAACTGGCCCGTTTTATGCTAGGTAGGCCTTGCCGTTAACTTTTGCCGGTAAACGATGCGGGAAATACGGTACGCCCCGCTCAACATTATGAAATTGTTAATCTTTCTGAACTTGGCGTTAAGGAATTGCAGGCAATCGAGGCCATTAATGTTAACATTGCGCTCAAAGCCGGAACGAATCGGCGACAAATCAGCGCCAGCGGTATTTTCTCCTTTTGTTCCCCCAATATCTTGTGTTGTGAACAGCTTATCCACCGAGAATCCACAGGCTTGACCACAGGGTTTCGCACAGACGCGGCTGCCGTCATTAACCTTTGCGTGCCGGATTGGAGCATCGCGCCATAGCGAAGCCTTCCAAGGATCAAGCGTCGTTTGAAAGCGGACCGGTTTCCCGGTCCGCTTGTTGCGAGCACGCGTCGATCCCCCAGCCGTTGGCTGCGGTGAGAAGAGGACTCAGATGAAGTACTGGCCACCATTGGCGGTGAGGGTCGAGCCGGTGATGAAGCCGGCGTCTTCGGAAGCCAGGAAGACAACGCAGCGCGCGATCTCTTCCGGTTCGCCCAGGCGGCCGACCGGGATTTGCGGGATGATGCGTTCGTTGAGCACCTTCTCGTCGATCGCCTTGACCATCTCGGTGGCGATGTAGCCGGGGCAGATGACGTTGACGGTGATGCCGGCGCGCGCGCCTTCCTGGGCGAGCGCCTTCGAGAAGCCGATATCGCCGGCCTTGGCGGCGGAGTAGTTGACCTGGCCGGCCTGGCCTTTCTGGCCGTTGATCGAGGAGATGGTGATGACGCGGCCGAACTTGCGGTCGCGCATGCCGCTCCACAGCGGATGCGTCATGTTGAAGACGCCGGACAGATTTGTGTCGATGACCTCTTTCCACTGGTCGCGCGTCAGCTTGTGGAACATGGCGTCGCGGGTGATGCCGGCATTGTTGACCAGCACCGACACCGGGCCGAGGTCGGCCTCGATCTGCTTGATGCCGGCGGCGCAAGCGTCATAGTCGGCGACCGACCATTTGTAGACCGGAATGCCGGTTTCGGCCTTGAACTTCGCCGCCGCGTCGTCGTTGCCGGCATAATTCGCGGCAACCGAATAGCCGGCAGTCTTCAAAGCGGTCGAGATCGCCGCGCCGATACCGCGCGATCCACCCGTGACGATTGCAACCTTGGTCATGCATTTCCCCTTTTGAAATCGCCCTGTTGTCGGGCTTGGCAGGCACTGGATTTGCCACAGGCACTACATATGAACCGGGCGGCTTGCGCCGCCCGCCCAAAATCTATCAGAGAGCCTCCACACACATGGCGACGCCCATGCCGCCGCCGATGCATAGGGTGGCGAGACCCTTCTTGGCGCCGCGTCGGCGCATCTCGAAGACCAGCGTGTTGAAGATGCGGGCGCCCGAGGCGCCGATCGGGTGGCCGATGGCGATGGCGCCGCCATTGACGTTGACGATCGAGGGATCCCAGCCCATGTCTTTGTTGACGGCGCAGGCCTGTGCGGCGAACGCCTCGTTGGCCTCGACAAGGTCGAGATCCCCTGCCGACCAGCCGGCCTTTTCCAATGCCTTGCGCGAGGCGGGAATGGGTCCGGTGCCCATGATCGCCGGATCGACGCCGGCGGTTGCCCAGGACGCGATCCGCGCCAGCGGGGTGATGCCGCGCCTGGCGGCTTCCGCTTCACTCATCAGCAGCGCACCGGCAGCACCGTCATTGATGCCGGAGGCGTTGGCCGCGGTCACCGTGCCGTCCTTGTCGAAGGCCGGCTTCAGCTTGGTCATAGCATCGATCGTGGCGCCGTGGCGGATGTACTCGTCCTGGTCGACAATGGTGTCGCCCTTCTTGCCCTTGATGGTGAAGGCGACGATCTCGTCCTTGAACTTGCCGGCCTTCTGCGCGGCCTCGGCCTTGTTCTGCGAGGCCAGCGCGAACTGGTCCTGGTCGTCGCGGGTGATCTGGAACTGGCGGGCGACGTTCTCGGCGGTGTTGCCCATGTGGTAGCCATTGAAGGCGTCCCACAACCCGTCCTTGATCATGGTGTCGATCATCTTGTAGTCGCCCATCTTGACGCCGGCGCGCAGGTGCTCGGCGTGCGGCGACAGCGACATCGATTCCTGGCCGCCGGCGATGATCACCTTGGCGTCGCCGGTGGCGATCTGCTGCATGCCGAGCGCGATGGCGCGCAGGCCAGAGCCGCAAACCTGGTTAAGGCCCCAGGCGGTGGTCTCCTTGGGCAGGCCGGCCAGGATCGAGGCCTGGCGAGCCGGGTTCTGGCCTTGCGCCGCGGTCAGCACCTGGCCGAGGATGACCTCGTCGACCTCGGCCGCCTCGACACCGGCACGCGTCAAAAGTTCCTTGACGACGACGGCGCCGAGTTCATGCGCGGGCGTGGCGGCGAAGGCGCCGTTGAAGGAGCCTACGGCCGTGCGCGCGGCGCTGGCAATGACGATGGAAGCGGACATTTTCTTCTCCAGACTTCAAGGGTGTTGTTGTGCCGTTGAGGACTTTTCTTGCCCTTTCCCAACCCCAAGTCAAACCGGAAATCGGCATGGCGCCGATGCGCCGCAAGCAGACCTCGCCTCGTGGCGCCGGCGGTCTGGCCGGTGCTGCGCAGCATATTTAGCCTGCCATGCAGCATTATATTATCCCGCACTGCACAAACTGCTTGGAATTATGAGGCTTTTGCGCATATCCTCAAAAAGGGCGCAATCGTTACCGGCTGCTTACTCAGGCGTGCCGGTGTCCGGGGAGGATGCAGATGGCCGCAAAAGACGACCCGATCATTATCAAGAAATACGCCAACCGCCGCCTCTATAATACGGGGACGAGCACCTATGTGACGCTCGAGGATCTGGCCGAGATGGTCAAGAAGGGCGAGGAATTCACGGTCCAGGACGCCAAGACCGGTGATGACATCACGCATCCCGTGCTGACCCAGATCATTTTCGAGCTGGAGAACAAGGACGGGCAGAACATGCTGCCTATCCCGTTCCTGCGCCAGTTGATCGCCTTCTACGGCGACCAGATGCAGATGATCGTGCCCAGCTTCCTCGAACAGTCGATGATCGCCTTCTCCAAGGAACAAGAGCGGTTCCGCGAACAGATGAAGGGCGCCATCGGCAAGTCGCCGCTCGACGTGATGAAGATGGCGACGCCGATCAAGGCGCTGGAAGAACAGACGCGCCGCAACATGGAAATGTTCCAGAACGCAATGCGGCTGTTCACGCCTTTTCCGCCCCCGGGCTCGTCGGCGCCTGCCGCGGCTCCCGCCGAGCCGGCCAGGAAGGAAACGCCGGAAAAGCCGGACGATCTGCAACAGCTGAAGGATCAGATCGCGGCCATGCAGCGCAAGCTCGACACGATGTCGTAAGCGCATAGCGCTCACGACATTCAGCCCAGCAATCCCTCATAGCGGCCGCGCGGCCTGATGCTGCTGCCGCTCGCGATCTGTTCGACCATGTGCGCGGCCCAGCCGACGCTGCGTCCAAGCGCGAACAGGTGGAATGGTGCATCGCGCGGCAAGCCAAGGCCGCGCGTCAGCACGGCCAGGGCAAAGTCGATGTTCGGTTGGGCGCCTGTCGCGGCAATGGCGGCGGCTTGCAGCGATTGCAACGCCTCGTCGGTGTTGTCGAGGGAGGCCAGAAGCGCTGCGGCCCGGGGATCGCCCTCGGGATAGAGCGGATGGCCGAACCCCGGCAGTGGCCGGTCATGGCCGAGCCAGCGCCGGATCGCGGCATCGGCGCCGTGCCGCGCCGCGTCCTCAGCGAGTTGCATCACCGCTTCGCCGGCGCCGCCGTGGCGGGGACCGGACAGTGTCGCCAGGCCGGCAAGCAGACACGCGGCGGGCGAGGCTCCGGTCGAGGCCGCGACGCGGGTTGCGAAGGTCGATGCGTTGAGTTCGTGATCGGCGAGCAGGACAAGGGCACGGCGGATCGCTTCCGCGCCGCCATCATCCGCCGACCAGCCCCGTGCCAATCGCCGATGCACTGGTTCAGATCCCGCGATGGCACCAAGGGCGCTGGCCAGCACGCCGATCGCGTGCGCGGCATCAGTGCACAGCAAGGCAGCACTTCGTCCAAGCGAGGGCCGCGCCTGGCCGGCAAGCAGAGCGAGTTGCGCAAAGGCCGGGGTGCGGCCGATCTGAGGCGGCGCATCTGGCGACGGCGCTTCGAAACTGACCGGGCCGGGCAGGGCCCAGAGCAGCCCAGCGGTTTCTTCCAGCGTGGCATGGTCGGACAGCGCCGCGGCGTCCCGACCCCGATAAATGAGGTGGCCGTGCCAGACGGTCGAAATCGCGGTGACGATCGACGGCTCGCCCCAGGCGATCGCGCTTTCGGCAATGGCCGCAGGGCTCCGCCCGCGCGCCCTCCGCATCGCCAGTGCGGCGATATCGTCGGCGCGGTACTGGCTGCGGCGCGGGTCGGCACGGTCCGGACGCATGCCGATGCGGCCGCGGCTGACATAGGCATAAAGCGTCTGCGGCCTCACCCGGAGCCTTTCCAATGCCTCTTCCCGCGACAACCATTCGGACATATCGAGCCAGATGTTGATTCTATTGATCAAGATTGATGCTTATGGCGCCCACCCTTATCTCCCATCGGGAAAAGCTTCAAGGAGACAAGGCTATGGCGAATGGGCTCGATGATGTGGTGGCGGCCGAAACCGTGCTGTCCGATGTCGATGGTCTGGGCGGTCGCCTGACGATCCGCGGCCATTCGCTTGGGGAATTGGCTGGACGATGGAGTTACGCCCAGGTCGTCCACCTGCTGCTGGACGGGTTCTTCGACGGTCTGCCTGGCGACGCCGAACTGGCGGCAAAACTGGGTGAGGCACGCGTCGAGGTGTTCGAGCGGCTCGCGCCTGCGCTGCCCTTGCTGGCACCGTTTGATGTCTACAGCGCCATGCGCGCCGGCATGGCCTTGCTGCCGGATGGCGAGACGCTGACGGACGCCTTGCGGCTGATCGCGGCGCCCGCGGTGCTGACGCCTGCGCTGCTGCGCCTGCAGTGCGGTGAGCAGCCGATCGCACCCGACGGCAAGGCCGATCATGCCGCCGACATGTTGAGGATGCTCAGGGGCTCCATCCCGTCGCCTGATCTGGCCAAGGCACTCGACACCTATCTGGTGACCGTATGCGACCATGGCCTCAATGCCTCGACCTTCGCCACCCGCGTTGTCGCCTCGACCTTGGCCGGCCTGACATCGTCGGTGCTGGCCGGCCTCGGCGCGCTCAAGGGTCCACTGCATGGCGGCGCGCCCGGCCCGGTCATCAAGATGCTCGACGCCATCGCTGCGCATGGCGACGCTGCCGGCTGGCTGCGCGGCGAGATCGCCCGTGGCGAACGCATCATGGGTTTCGGCCATCGCATCTATCGCGTGCGCGATCCGCGCGCCGATGTGCTGAAAGCGGTGGTCCGCAAGCTTGGCGGCGAGGGCGAAACCGGTCGCCGGCTGGCCTTCGCCGAGACGGTCGAGCAAACGGCGCTCGACGTGCTCCGGGTCGCCAAGCCGCAGCGCTCGCTGCAGACCAATGTCGAGTTCTACACCGCGCTGGTGCTGGAAGCGGCGGGATTTCCTCCTGATGCCTTCAGCAATGTCTTTGCCGCCGGGCGCGTTGCCGGCTGGATCGCGCATGCGCGCGAGCAGCAGACCACCGGGCGGCTGATCCGTCCGCAGTCGCGCTATGTCGGGCCGGTGCCTGACCTCGTCGCCTAGATTTTCCGTCTGTTTCAAAGGCTACGGTCCCTCCGCATCGCAGCGGAGGGGCTTTTCGCATCACCGAAATTTCATGTGATCACGCGACCGTGTTCGTGTTCTTGCCTTGGTCCATCCTTATATGCTGCACTGCAACATAAGCCGGCCATGGCTGCTTCCTTCCAATGACGTTGGGGCAGGCCGGCGCATCAGGATGACAGGAACGCCATGACGAAGAACGGCAAGGCGGAGGAAAAGAAGAAGATCAACATCGCCCTTCAGGGAGGCGGCTCGCACGGCGCCTTTTCCTGGGGCGTGCTCGACCGGCTGCTGGAGGATGGCAGGCTGGAGATATCGGCGGTGTCCGGTACCAGCGCCGGCGCCATGAACGCAGTCGCATTGGCCGATGGTTTCGTGCGCGGCGGAGTCGAGGGCGCCAGGCAGAAACTGGACGATTTCTGGCACGCGGTGGCGGCAAAGGGCCGGTTCAGCCCGGTGCAGCGCATGCCGTGGGATGTCGCCTGGGGCAATTGGTCAATCGAGAACACGCCGGGCTATGTCTTCTTCGACACCATGTCTCGAGTGTTTTCGCCCTATGTCGCCAACCCGCTCGGCCTCAATCCGTTGCGCGACGTGGTCGCAAGGGAGATCGACTTCGGGAATGTCCGCGCCTGCAAGTCGATGGAGCTGTTCATCTCCGCCACCAATGTCGAGACAGGGCAGTTGCGGGTGTTTTCCGATGGCGAGATCGACCTCGACACGGTGATGGCGTCGGCCTGCCTGCCGCAACTGTTCCGCGCCGTCGAGATCAAGGGCGTGCCCTATTGGGACGGCGGTTACGGCGGCAATCCGGCGCTCTACCCGTTCTTCAAGACCGCGGCGACCGAGGATGTGCTTCTGGTGCAGATCAATCCGGTGGTGCGCGAGGGAACGCCAAGAAGCGCCAACGAGATCCAGAACCGCATCGACGAGATCACCTTCAATGCCGGGCTTCTGCGCGAATTCCGCTCGATCGCCTTCGTCAAGGAACTGATTGCGGCAGGTCGACTGCCGCATGGCGAATATCGCGACATCCGCATGCATCGCATCGATGCCGACGAGGCGTTCAAGGATCTGTCGGCATCGTCCAAGGTCAATGCCGAATGGGCCTTCCTGACCTATCTGCGCGACCTCGGCCGCACCGCCGCCAGCGACTGGCTGGAAGAGAATTACGATGCCGTCGGCAGCCAAGCTACGCTCGACCTGTCCGGCGAACTCGATGATGGGTTCAAGCCGGTACGCGGTCCCGCACCCGGCCGTCGGGTCAAGGAATTTCTCGCCGCGCGCAAGAACCCCGAGGCCGAACGCCGTCGGGCCTGAATCCGACGGCGCTGGCTCCACGGCAGCGTCTGTCGGCAGCCATGACAGGGTCTCCGGAGCAGCGCCCAGTCCAGCGTTGTCGGCGTGACGGCAACCTTGACGTGCGGAAGAGCCGTCATCATGCTGACGCCTGCTGCCACTGACGGTCGGATGGCGCTGCCCCGGAGCGTTCAGTGGCATCGGGCGCAATGCTCGGTACAGAATTGCGAATAGGACGAAATACACCTGGTATTCCCGCACCTGTCTCGCGCCGCGCCCGAAGTCGGGCGTATCATGACACGCGGTCCGGGACGCAATAATGCGGGCGCATAGGTGCTTTCAGCATCTGTCCGACGTCGGTGCATCGGGGTCGGCAAGCAGCCTGATCCGAAGGGGCCGTCGTCCCGTTTCCCGAGCGATTCCAGTTCTTTGGCCGAGTGTCGTGGCGCCGCTACCATTGTCCCTCGCCGATCACACTGACGCCGATCGTCGGTTTGTGCCTGCACTTCAATCAGCGACGCGACGCGGATCGCGGCTGTAGTCCGGAGACGACCCATGGCGAGCGCGGCTGGTCGCCCGTGGCCGAAGTTTCAGGGGCGGATCGCGAGCCAGCGGGCGCTTCGTCAAGTAGACAGGCAAGTCACGAAGAACCGTTTCATGGCGACCACACCTTGCCCGGCTATGCAATGCTGCTGCAACTTTGGGACTATATTGCGATGCAACTTTGATGTAGAAGCGCGCTCGCCGATCACGGCAATTTGAACACGGTCAGGCGCGCACCCATATCGGCGACGCGCCCGCGTCATAAGAGGCGGTGCTGGCCGAACCCGCAGTGGAAAAATGACGATGCCTAAAATCAGGTTTCACAAGCTTGCAGCCATTGTTGTGCTCATCGGTTTCGCGGCGTGGATGGCGACCGGCGAGTTCTCGTCGGTCGGCAGCGTAGCGGCCAACAAGGCCAAGGCAGCCGAAGTCGAGCAGGGCAAGGCGCCGGATGCGAGCAAGCCGAAGGCGGCGGAAGCCGAACAGAAAGCGCCGCTGCGCACCGTCGCGGTGGTGACGCCGCCACGCAAGACCTATGCGCGCGCCATCCGCATTTCCGGGCTGACCGAAGCCGACAAGCGCGCGGTGCTTGCAACCCGCGTCGCCGGCGTCATCGACCAGCTACCTGTCAAGCAAGGCGATCACGTCAAGACCGGCGACCTGGTGCTGATGCTCGCCGCCGAGGAAAAGATCTCGATGGTCGACAATGCCAAGCAGCTTGTCGCGCAGCGCCAGGCCGAGCTGGACGCGTCGTTGCGGCTGATGAAGACCGGCAATTTGCCCAAGCTGCAGCTCGACACCGCCCGCTCCAATCTGACTCTGGCGCAATCCCAGTTGGACACCGCGCAGGCCGAGCTCGACCGCAACGAAGTAAAGGCGCCGTTTGACGGCGTCATCGACCGGGTGCCGGTGGAACTGGGCAGCTCCGTCATGCAGGGCGGCGAGGTAGCGACCATCCTCAAGCTCGATCCTGTGATCGCGCGCGGCGAAATCAGCGAGCGCGACCTCGGCTATCTCAAGATCGGTGACAAGGCCAGCGTTCGGCTGGTCAGTGGCCAGACCGTCGAAGGCACCGTGCGCTATATCAGCCGCGACGCCTCGTCGGCGACCCGCACCTTCCGTGTCGAGATCGCCATCCCCAATGCCGATGGCTCCGTGCCGGCCGGCATGACGGCGGAAATCCAGCTCAGCGCCTTGCCGACCGACGCCGTCCTGCTGCCGCGCTCGGTGGTGACTCTCGGCGACAAGGGCGATCTCGGCATCCGCGCCGTCGGCACGGACAACAAGGTGGCATTCTTCCCGATCGACCTGGTCGACGACACGCCGACCGGTCTCGTGCTCGGCGGCATCCCGGCCGATGCGCGCATCATCGTCGCCGGCCAGGAACTGGTGAAGGAAGGCGACGAGGTTCATCCGGTCGAGGCCGACCAGGCAACCATCAACAAGCTGATCGGCGAAGCCACCGCCGGGACGCAGTAGCGCGGGGCGCCGGCGCCGGGCCTTGCCCGGCGACAGCATGTCCGTTCGCCACTCCCGAAGCCAACAGCAGGCATAAGTCATGGATATCGTCAGACTCGCAATCAACAATGCCCGCCTGACCATCTCGGTGCTGGTCTTCCTGCTGATCGCAGGCTGGGTCGCCTATCAGTCGACGCCGAAGGAAGCGGAACCCGACGTTCCGATTCCGATGATGTATGTCAGCCTGATCTATCAAGGCATTTCGCCCGAAGATTCCGAGCGCCTTCTGCTGCGGCCGATGGAAAGCAAGCTGAAGAGCCTGAAAGGCCTCAAGGAGATGCGCTCGGCCGCTTTCCAGGGCGGCGGCTATGTGCTGGTCGAGTTCCAGCCGCAGACGAACCTGGCGACGGCACTGCAGGATACGCGCTCCAAGGTTCAGGACGGCAAGGCCGACCTGCCGCAAGCGGCCGAAGAGCCCGTCGTCACCGAGGTCAACATTTCCGAATTTCCGGTGCTCGTCGTCACGCTGTCGGGCGAATTGCCCGAACGCGTGCTGGCGGCTGCGGCGCGCGAACTGCGTGACCGCATCGAGGAAGTGCCCGGCGTCCTCGAAGGTTCCCTGCAAGGGTCCCGCGACGATTTGGTCGAAGTCGTCATCGATCCGATGAAGCTGTCGTCTTACGGCTTGCAGCTCGATCAGCTGATCGGCGCCGTCGGCGCGTCCAACAGCCTGGTCGCCGCCGGCAACATCGAGGGCTCGCAGGGTAAATACGCCGTCAAGGTGCCGTCGCTGATCGAGACGCCCGAGGATGTGGCCGCACTTCCCGTGGTCGCCGGTCCCAATGCCGTGGTTCAGGCCAAGGACATCGCGACGATCCGCTCGACCTTCGCGGATGCCACGACGATCACGCGCCTCAACGGCAAGCCGGCCATCGCCATCGAGGTCAAGAAGCGCATCGGCGCCAATCTGATCGACACGCTGACCAAGGTCAGGGAGGTGTCCGACACCTTCGTCAAGACCATGCCGGAAGGCATGCACGTCACCTACACGCAGGACAAGTCGGTCTTCGTCAACCAACTGCTCGGCGATCTGCAGAACCACGTGATGATCGCCGTCATCCTGGTGTTCATCGTCATCCTCTACGCGCTGTCCGGGCGTGCCTCGCTGCTCATCGGCCTGGCCATTCCGTCATCCTTCCTGATCGGCATCCTGCTGCTGGCCATGATGGGCTACACGATCAACATGATCGTGCTGTTCAGCCTCATCCTGGCCGTCGGCATGCTGGTCGACGATGCCATCATCGTCACCGAGTTCGCCGAACGACGGATGAGCGAGGGCATGCCGAAGCAGGAAGCCTTCGCGCTCGCCGCCAAGCGCATGGCCGGTCCGGTCATCGCGGCGACGATGACGCGTATCGCTGCCTTCTCGCCGCTGCTGTTCTGGCCGGGGATCATCGGCGATTTCATGAAGTACATGCCGATCACGCTGATCGTCACGCTGTCGGCCTCGATGCTCTATGCGCTGGTCTTCGCGCCGACGCTGGGTGCGATCTTCGCCAAGGCGCCGCAGCATCACGAGGAAGGCAATCGCGATGGCTGGTACATGGCTGTCGTCAAGCAGGCAGTACGCTTCCCCATCACCGTGATGGTGCTCACCGTCGTCTTGCTGGCCGGCATCTTCGTTGGCTATTCGAAGTATGGTGCCGGCGTCGAGTTCTTCCCGAGCGTCGAACCCGACTACGGCCTGCTCTATGTGCATGCCCGCGGCAACCTCTCGCTGGCCGAAATGGATACCGCGACCAAGATTGCCGAAAACCGGCTGCTCGGCTGGCCGGGCGTGAAGTCGGTCTATACGCGCGTCGGCAAGTCCCAGGGCGGCGGCCAGGACGTGCCCGAAGACGTCGTCGGCGTCATCCAGTACGAATTCATCGACTGGCGCGAGCGCAAATCGGCCAACGATATCCTGAACGACCTGCGTGGCGTGATGGCCGGCATTCCCGGCGTCGACGTCGAGGTGCGCGTGCCGGAAGCAGGCCCGCCGACCGGCAAGCCGATCCAGATCAGGCTTTCGGCCATCGACCCCAAGGGATTGGACGAGAAGGCGCGCGCCGTCGCCGCGCGCATTGCCAAGGTGCCCGGCGTCATCGACATCTCCGATGGCTTGCCGCCGCCCGGCGTCGACTGGGCGCTCGAGGTCGATCGGGCCAAGGCCGCCCAGTATGGCATCAGCCCAACCTCCGTCGGGACGGTGGTGCAGCTCGTCACCAATGGCTTGAAGCTCTCGGAATACCGGCCGGCCGGCGCCGACAAGGCGGTCGACATCCGGCTGCGCTTGCCCGAGGACCGGCGCACGCTGTCGACGCTCGACGAGCTCAGGGTACAGACCTCGCAAGGATCGGTGCCGATCTCGAACTTTGTCGTTCGCAAGGCGAAGCCGAGCGTCGGCATCCTCAATCGCATCGACGGTGCCCGCACCGTGGTGGTGCAGGCCAACGTCGCCGCCGGCGCTCAGGTCGCCGCCGTTCAGCAGGAGGTTACCCAGGCCGTCGCCGACATGAATCTCGGCAGTGGCATACGCTGGAAACTGGCCGGCTCGAACGAGGACAGCGCGGAAGCCAGCGCCTTCCTCAGCAAGGCCTTCGGGGCCGCGATCTTCCTGATCTTCCTAGTGCTGCTGGCGCAGTTCAACAAGTTCACCAGCGTCTGGCTGGTGCTGTCCTGCGTCGTCATGGCGACGATCGGCGTGTTCCTCGGACTGCTGATAACAGGCGAGACGTTCGGCATCGTCATGTCGGGCATCGGCGTCATCGCGCTGGCAGGCGTGGTGGTGAACAACAACATCGTGCTGATCGACACCTATGACCGGCTGCGCGAGGAAGGCTGGGACAAGATGGACGCGGTGCTGCAGACCTGCCGCGAGCGTGCGCGTCCGGTTGTGCTGACGGCGGTATCGGCCATTCTCGGCGTGCTGCCGATCGCCTTCGGCCTCGGGCTGGAAATCTTCCATCACGAGACGACGATCAATGCGCCGTCGACGCAATGGTGGATTTCGCTGTCCTCGGCGATCGTCTTCGGCCTGTCCTTCGCCACCATCCTGACGCTGGTGGTGACGCCGTCGATGCTGATGGTGTTCACGCGCGCCAAGATCAAACCCGGTGCGCGGCGCGGCTGGTTCAGCCGCCTGTTCCGGCGTGGCAAGGGCCAGATCTCGTCGGACACCCCGGCAGCGGATGAAGGCGCCGAGCCGGCAATTGCCTTCCCGAAAGCCGCCGAATAGACGGCTCCCCGATCTAACTGCCAAAGGCCGCCCGGAACAACCGGGCGGCCTTTGGCATTTTCCCTCAGGGCCGATGTCCCAGCATTGTCTCGCAAGCAACGCAGAGCGGGGAATTTGTCATGCCGATCAGCACCATCGTCATCATCGTCCTGATCCTTGTCCTCATCGGAGCGGTGCCGGCATGGCCGCACTCGCGATCCTGGGGTTATGGACCTTCGGGCATTGTCGGTGTGGTGCTGGTGGTGATTCTGGTGCTGGTGTTGATGGGGAGGCTTTGAGCTGCCGCCTCAATTCGTAAAGGACGAAAGGCCTTCAGCTTCGGGTAAGTTGTAAGTGCCGTCGGCGTTGGAAATCAGGCAGCTTCCGCGGCGCCATTCACGGTGGCGATGCCGATATCCTGGAGCGCATCGGCGACCGCCCGGTCGAGCGGCGTATGCGGGATTTCTCCAATGATGCCTTCCAGCCGCGTCGAAGCCAGCCGGTGCGGCTCGAAGCGCAGGTATGACATCGAGACGATCTCGCGCCACATTGCCACGAACGGGCTGCCGGCGCGCAGCACCCACCAGGGCATGGAAGTCATTTTGAGCTGATGGCCGACGGCCTTCTCGGCGGCGGTCTTGATATCGAGATCGGTGACGGCATGGCCCGGGAAGTTCAGCGCCTCATAGACGCCGAGCTTGTCGAGATTGCGCGCCAGCGCGACGAAACCGACTGCGAAGTCCGGCAGATAGGCCCATTCATGCACAAGATCGGCCGGACCAGGCGCGGTGTAGATGCCCTTGTTGATCTTGGCGGCGACGACCAAGTCGAACCACGAGCCGCTGCCGGTGCCGCCGAAGAAATCGCCGGCGCGCAGAAGAATGGTGCGCACCCGGCCGGCCTCGGCCTCACGGCAGAACAAATCCTCCATGGCGCAGCGAATGCGGCCTTTTTCCGTGGTTGGATGAAAGGGTGTGTCTTCCGTGATCACCGCCGGCATTGGCGAGCCGTAATTGTAGACGGTGCCGGGGAAGAGGTGCAGCGCGCCGTTGGTATGGCAGGCCGCCATGACGTTCTGCGCCATCGGCAGGCACTTGCCCCAGTCGGTGTAGATAGGATTCAGGCCGTTGAAGATGATGTCGACTCCTTGTGTGGCGCGGATGAGCGACTGGCGGTCCAGCGCGTCGCCTTCAACCGCCGTTGCGCCCTTAAGCTCTGCCGGCACCTTGCCGGTACGGGTGACGGCGCGGACGTCGAAGCCGGCGTCGATGAAGGCTCTGGCAACCACGCGGCCGAGCCGGCCATTGGCGCCGAGGATTGCGATCTTGGTCATTGGATAACTCCTGGTTGGTTGTTGCAGTCCGTATCGGTGTTTGCAGGGTGAATATGATTGCCTCATCTATGAATTGAAATTGACCAGGATTGCAGTTTTAATATTCATTATTGAATGGATGACATCGACTGGAACCTGATCAAGAGCTTCGTCACCGTGGCGGAAACCGGCAGCCTGTCGGCCGCGGCGCGAAAGCTGTCGGCAAGCCAGCCGACGCTTGGTCGTCACATCGGGGAGTTGGAGCAGGCGCTTGGCGTCACGCTGTTCCGACGCGGGCGAAGCGGCTATGCGCTGACGGAAGCCGGCGCCACGCTATTCGAACGGGGCAAGGTGGTGAGCGAACAGGCTAGTGCCTTTTCACGGCTCGCGCTGGGCTCGGTCGAGGCGATCGAAGGCACGGTGCGGATTGCCGCCAGCGAAGTGGTGGCGGCCTATGTGCTGCCAGACATGATGGCAAGGCTCGGCATCGAGGAACCCGGCATCGAGGTCGAGATCGTTGCCTCGAACCAGGTCGAGAACCTGCTGCGTCGCGACGCCGACATCGCCATCCGCATGGTCAAGCCGGCGCAGAACGAACTGGTGGCACGCAAGGTCGGCGATATCGCGCTCCGTGCCTGCGCTGCCGTATCCTATCTCGACAGATGCGGCCGTCCGCTAGGGCCAGCCGATCTCGTCGATCACGCCCTGATAGGCTTCGATCGCAGCGACGAGATAATCCGAGGCTTTTCCCAGTATGGTATTCCGGTCACCCGAAGCAGTTTCCGCTTCAGGGCCGATAATCAGATCGTGCTCTGGGAAGCGGTGCGGGCGGGAAACGGCATTGGTCTTGGCCAGGAGCCGCTGGCAGACCGCGATCCGCTCGTGGAAAAGGTGTTGCCCGGCCTGCCATTACCTGCCCTGCCGGTCTGGCTCGCCATGCATCGCGACGTGCGCGGCAGCGTGCGCATCCGCCGCGTGGCCGACTTTCTCCATGAGGAGTTGAGGCGCTATTCGGCAGGTGCGGCGTCGGGGGCGAATTCGGCGCGGTGAGCCAACCCGGCCATCAAAAGAACGACGATCAGCAGGCCCGCCATGGCGATGAAGATCGGGCCGAAGCTGAAATGTTCGGCAACGAAGCCGATCGCCGACGGCGCCACCAGAATGCCGGAATAACCCATGGTGGTGACCACGCTCATGCCGGTGCCCGACGACATGCCTTCCTGGTTGCCGCCGGCCGAAAATATGATCGGCACCATGTTGGCGATGCCGAAGCCGCAAAGCGCAAAGGCCGCGATAACGAGCCAGGGCGAGGGTGACAGGCCGGCGATCAGCATGCCGGCGGCGGCGAATACAGCCGATCCGCGCAGCGTCGTCACCGCGCCGAAGCGGTTGCGGACACCATCACCGAAAAAGCGCATGATCGCCATGACGCCGGAGAAGGCGGCGTAGGCCAAGCCGGCGACGGCGAGGTCGGCGCCGAGTTCCTGCCGCAGATACAGCGCCGCCCAGTCGAGTACCGCGCCCTCGGAAATCATCGTCAGCAGGGCCATCAGGCCGATCAGGTAGACCAATGGGTTTGCCGGCAAAGTGAATTTGTGGTGCTCGGCCGCTTGAGGCCTGTTTTCGGCCACGATATGGGGGACCGCCGCCGCGATCGCCGCAAAGGCAAGCGCGGTCACCACCGCGGCATGGGCGAAATGGCCATAGGTCTGGATGGCAAAGCCGCCAAGGGCGCCGCCGGCGAAACCGCCGAGGCTCCAGAAGCCGTGCGAGGAGGACATGATGGCGCGCCCCAGCCGCCGTTCCACCACCACCGCATTGGCATTCATGGCGACATCCATGCCGCCGATCGAGCCGCCGAAGATGAACATGGCAACGGCCGCCAGCGGCACGTCGGGCGCCAGTGCCACGACCAGCAGGCCGAGGCTGCCGCAGAGACCGAACCAGCGCAGCACGGTGCGCGAGCCATGTCTGGAGATCAGGTGGCCGCACCATGTCATGGCGGCGACCGCGCCGGCGCCAAACAAAAGGATCAGCAGGCCGAGCGTGAATTTCGAGATGTCCAGCCTGGTCAGGAACACCGGAATCTGCGGCGCCCAACTGCCGGTCAGAAAACCGTTGGCGAGGAAAATGGCGGCCACGGCCCATCGCCCGCGAATGGCAGTCTGCATGGCGTTCGACGCGTTCATAGGGCGAATCCGGTCAGAAAATGGCTTTGCGCGGCAAATTAGATCGATTCAATTTTCAGTCAAGCGCTCTTGTGGGAAAGTATTTGGGCCAACCGGACTCAGTGATCCCTAGGACGCCTGGCTTCGAATTCGGCCTTCTTGGCGTCCGAAGCCTCTGTCTGGTTGAGCGCCTGCCACTGCGCATAGGGCATGCCGTAGACGATCTCGCGCGACTGGTCCTTCGAGAGATCGACGCCCTCGGCATTGGCAGCCTCGCGATACCAATTCGACAGGCAGTTGCGGCAGAAACCGGCGAGGTTCATCAGATCGATGTTCTGCACGTCGCTACGTTCGCGCAAATGGGTCACCAGCCGGCGAAAGGCAGCGGCCTCGAAGTCGCGCTTCTGTTCGTCGCTGAGTTTGGTCATCGGAACCTCCGTCATAGCGGCCCGGTGCGCGAGCCAAACATCTTTACCGCATGTATATCGGGACGGCGGTCGATGCCGTCAACGATCGGGGCCAGCCGCTCGGCCCAGGCGAGAGTGCCCTGCTGGTCTGCTATCAGGTCCTGGCGGATTTCGATCAGCGCGTGGGCGTAGCCATTGACGATGGCGTGCCTGAACATGGTGTCGCCGCGCAGCGCGCCGTCATACGGTTCGTTGTCGCCGACGATGAGGTCTTTGTCCTCAGCCAGCATGTCGATCAGCTGTCGCGCCGCCCGGTCGTCCCTGTCCCAGAGGATGCCGACATGCCAGGGCCGCTGCCTGCCTTGCATGGCCGGTGTGAAGGAGTGCACCGAGAAGATGAAGGGCGCCTTGCCGGTGGCTTGCACGACCGACGCAATCATGGCGCCGACCGCATCGTGATAGGGACGGTAGAAGCGATCAAGCCGCCTTTCGCGTTCTTCCGGCGCCATGGGATAATTTCCTGGAATGACGGTGCCGTCATAGAGCTGGCGAATGAGGGTTGGATCGTCCTCTCCCCGGTTGGGATCGATCAGCAGCCGCGAGAAATTGGCGAGCACCGCCGGTACGTCCAGCAGGGCCGCCAATTCGCGCGTCACCGCTTCGACGCCGATGTCGTAAGCGATATGGCGGCCGAATTCGGCCGATGGCAGCCCCAGGCTGCCATACTCCTCGGGCAAGTCGCGGCGGGCATGATCGGCCAGAAGCACGATGCCCCGCTTGCGGTCGCCCTCGACAATATCGAATGGCGCGAAAACTGTGGATCGGGTCATTGGCGGGAAATGGGCTGTTCGCTGGCTTCCGGGGAGGGTGCTATCGTCATTCCACGAAGACGACGCGTGCGCAATGCCGTTGTTTGGCCAAGGTTTCCGCTGAAATCTGGCAAGGGGCGACGGATGGCGCGCCGGGAGCCTTCCTAAATCGATTGGATTGGTTGAAACGGCGCGTTGACATGCGCCCGGACTTTTCCGAAAAGGGGCGCAGAGAGATGCTGATGTGGTTCTTGAGGGGTTTTGGAATGGGTTGCGCCGGCAGGCAGCGCATGCGCTCAGCCTTTGCCATGCCATTCCTGATCCTGACCGTTGGCGCGTCGGCAATGGTCGTGGCCTCGCCGGCGCACGCCGATTTCCGCGTCTGCAACGCCACGCAGAACCTGGTCGGTGTCGGCATCGGCTATCGTGCCAAGGCCGGCTGGATCACCGAGGGCTGGTGGCACATCGATGGATCGAGCTGCAAGACGTTGATCGAAGGGCCGTTGTCATCAAGGTTTTACTATCTTTATGCAGAAGACGCCGAGCGCGGCGGACGCTGGGACGGCCCGATCAACATGTGCGTGGCTGAAAAAGAGTTCAAGATCGCCGGCGTAAGCGACTGCGTCGCCCGGGGCTTCCAGCGCGCCGGATTCCAGGAATATGACACGGGCGAGCAGGCAAGCTGGATGGTCCAGCTCACCGATGAGCCCGCAACGGGAGGCGCCCCAGCCGCCCCGGGAACGAATAGTCAATGAGACGTAGCCGTAAGGTCAAGATCCTCGCCACCATCGGTCCGGCCTCCTCGTCCGAGGAGATGCTGAAGAAGCTGTTCGAAGCGGGCGCCGATGTCTTCCGCATCAATATGAGCCATACCGATCATGAGCTGATGCGCACGCTGGTCGCACGCATCCGCGCCGTCGAGGAAAAAGTCGGCCGGCCGATCGGCATCCTGGCCGACCTGCAAGGCCCGAAGCTGCGCGTCGGCAAATTCGCCAACGGCAAGGAAGTGCTGACGCTGGGCCAGACCTTCACGCTCGACGACAATCCCGAGCCTGGCACCTCGACCAGGGTCTACCTGCCGCATCCGGAAATCCTGAGTTCGGTCGAGGCTGGCCATCGCCTCTTGATCGACGACGGCAAGCTCGAGCTGAAGGCGGTGAAGAGCGACGGCAAGTCGATCGTCTGTACCGTCATTGCCGGCACCACGATTTCCGACAAGAAGGGCGTCAGCCTGCCCGATACCGACCTGCCGGTCGGCGCGCTGACCGAGAAGGATCGCAAGGACCTCGACGCGGTGCTCGCCACGGGCGTCGACTGGGTCGCGCTGTCCTTCGTGCAGCGGCCGGAAGATCTGGCCGAAGCGCGCAAGATCGCGCGCGGCCGCGCGCTCATCATGGCCAAGATCGAAAAGCCGCAGGCTGTCGCCCGGCTGGCCGAGATCATCGAATTGTCCGACGCGCTGATGGTCGCCCGTGGCGATCTCGGCGTCGAGATGCCGTTGGAAGCCGTGCCCGGCATCCAGAAGCAGATAACGCGCGCCGCGCGCCGCGCCGGCAAGCCCGTGGTGGTCGCTACGCAGATGCTGGAATCGATGATCACCGCCCCGGTGCCGACCCGCGCCGAGGTCTCCGACGTCTCGATCGCCGTCTTCGAAGGCGCCGACGCCATCATGCTGTCGGCGGAATCGGCGGCGGGCGCCTATCCCGTCGAGGCGGTTGCCATGATGAACCGCATCGCCACCAAAGTCGAAACAGATCCGACTTATGCCGGCATCATCAACGCACAGCGTTCGGAGCCGGAAGCGACCGGTGCGGATGCCATTTCGCTGGCCGCCCGCGAAATCGCCGAAACGCTGAAACTGTCGGCGATCGTCACCTACACGGCATCAGGCACCACCGGCCTGCGCGCCGCGCGTGAGCGCCCGCAGGTGCCGATCATCGCGCTGTCACCGATCGTCGACACGGCGCGGCGGCTGTCGCTTTTATGGGGCACACATTGCGTGGTGTCGCCAGACGCCACCGATCTCGACGACATGGTCAACCGCGCCTGCCGCATTGCGCTGGAAGAAGACTTCGGCAAGCCGGGTGACCGCGTCATCATCACCGCCGGCGTGCCGCTGCGGACCCCGGGATCGACCAACATGCTGCGCATCGCCTATGTCGGATCGGAAACCGGCCGGTAGTCGGCCGCAAACCTCATTGCGATCCTGAGCGCCCTTGCCGCGGCTTCCGCGTGGTTTCATCGCTGGAGAAACCGGTGCGCGCGAGGAATAGGGTCGTACAGATACTGATCCGGGCCCAGTATCTTTCGACGGTTGATTTCGGTCGTATCGAGCAGATCGAAATCGACCTTCGCGATCGTGCAACGCCATCCGGCGTTCCGCGAGGCCCAGCCTCTTTCATGATGTTCGAGCAACCGCTCTCGGGCGCAATAGCCGTGATAGTCGAAAGCGATCATGCCGTTGGTCACATAGATATGGTTTCCCGAAAAGCTCTCAGCCGGGATGATCCGTTCGCCGTAAAATCCCTCAAGAGGCGGATGCTTGAGGAAGGTGCCGGCGAGAATGGCGCACGCGCCGTGACCGAAGAAGATGCGATCCGGCAGCGCCCATCGTTTTTCGGGGTTTCTCTTTATGCCGTGTTTCAGAACATACATGCCGCTCAGGTCCTGATGGGGTCTTGCGATGACCGTTTTCGGATGGCAGGCATCAGGTCGGCGCGAGCTCCGCTTCAGGTTCCTTGATGTCGGCGCATTTGCCCACGCCATAGGCGTCGTCGGCAATCCGGGCTTCCACCTTCCTGGCGATTGCTTCCAGGTCGATATCCTTGCCGGCGACTTTCCCGATGGCGCCGACAACGAGGTCGGGGGCGATCCAGTCGGGTTTGTGACCGAGATTATGCACCCAGACGAGCTCGGCGCCTGAGATGTCGCGCACCATGCCAACGGAATGGATATGCGCATAGACGACCTTGTCGCGGTCGCCCGAAATGACGACGGTCGGCGCCGTGATCTCGTTGTAGTGCGGCGCGGCACCAAGCGCATAGCGATAGAGCCCGGCCACGTCGGTGGCATTGGCGCGAAAGGCCGATGGCCGCAGTACCAGCGGGATCGAGGCTGAGGCGAGATAATCGTCGGGCACCTTGTTGGGCGCGAAGACGCAGGTCGTGGCATCAGCCATCCGCAACATTCCCGCAGGATAGCTCAGGGTCTCGGAGAACAGCCGGCCGATCACCGGAATGGTGGTCAGGTCGTAGTACCAGGACGTCGCGCCGCCCGGCCAGGGATGGGTTGCCGGTGCCAGGAAGACGAGGCCGAGCGTCCTGTCCGCATGCTCGCGGCCGAAAGCCGCCGTCACCACGCCACCGAAGGAATGGCCGACAATGATTGCCTTCTTGATGTCGAGACGGTCCATGAGCGCGGCGATGGTGTTGGCCTGAGCCGACGGATCCTCATTGTTGCCGGGACGGCGTCCCGACCAGCCGGCTCCCGGCCGGTCGAGGAACAGCATTTCGGCCCGCCCTTCGAGCCGTGGCCTCAGCGGCAGCATCTGATCTTTAAGATTGGCGCTGGCGCCATGGATGAAGACGATCGGAGGCAGATCCGCATTGGTTGGAGCGGGGATGTGGACATAGTGGATGCGGGCGCCGTCGATGTCGGCGAATTCGCCGATCGGCGGAACGCGGCGCTCGATCAGCCATGAGCCGACGCGGGTCACGCCGACAAGGGCAAGGGCAAGCGCCATCAGGAAGGCCAGCGCGGCATAAATCAGGTTCATGCGGGGTATACGGGTGAGTAGGGGAGTAGGGGAGTAGGGGAGT